>CAYTDR010000916.1:0-3651 GCA_964436185.1 uncultured Candidatus Obscuribacterales bacterium
CAGGTTCGATTAGGCACTCTTGGCGAACTGTTGGATCAGACTCGTGTAGCAGTCTCTGCACGTACCCAGATGCGTGTCTACATGAGACAGATGAAACCAGGGGTCGGAACTCCAGAAATGGACGCAGTGTTCAACACCATGGTGCCCTTCGGCGTACCCAGCTTCATCTATAGAAACCCGCAGACTAACAGGCTGCTTTTGACCGCCGCGCAGCCACCATGGCCGCTACCGAATGTCGCCGACAATAGCGAGCATCTTCCCGACGGCAATCCACAGACGTACAAACGAACCAACAATCCGTTCGTGCTCGATGGTATCACCAACTGTAATGGCGAGTGTGGCTATCCGCATCCTTGGGACTGCCCAATGGACTCGCAGGCTAACGGACAGGATACGACCGTTTGGACTCCATCCAGCGGATGGCGGAACATCCTTGGAGTAATCAAGTTTATCAACGAGGCCTTCGGTGGCGGTCGATTCTGCTGCCCATGCTAACAGTATCACTCATGGAGCGGATGACTATGAACCATTCTCCAGCAATCCAAACTCTAGTCTTCGGTCTGATGGCGCTATTATTGTGTCCTCCGGCAGTTGCCCAACACAGAGCCAACAGTTCCTCACAATTTCTAGCCCAAGCGGTAGATAGAGGTGGTGTCGGTACTGGTGCGTGGGAACTTCTCAGACAGCCGATGAACCTTCCCAACTTGCCTATGTACACAGGCAAAGCGCATTTTATCAAAGGGCTGATGTATCCTAACAAGCCAGGTGGTGCCGCGATTGAGCTGCACTATGTGGTAACTGAAGATCCACAGTCGGTGATGTCCTGGTACTCTGGCGCGCTTGATTCATATCAATGGAAATCGAAGAAGGCACACAATGAGTGCTTGATCAGAGCTACCCGTGGTGACAACGGTGTCGTCGTGAAAGTAACCCCGACAAGGAAGAAAGGCTACAGGAGTGAATTGCAAATCAGCTATAAGCTCAACTCTTCGCAATAGGCTATCGGTCGGGTTATCGTCCAACATTCGCTTCACCCTGTTTGATCAACGTGCCAACATCAAAAAGGGAACGAGCGTCGCAGCGGCGCATTTGCTCTCGATTCGAATTCTGCTCGTCAGTCAACAATGGAATCCTGGTAACATTCGTGCAGCAACTGGATAGAGGCTTCAAATCATTCAGTTCTCTTTTGCTGATTGTCATTGGCTTGGGTCTGAACATTCTTGTATTCGTTCCTGCAGTTGGAGCCGAGCCTTCTGGCGCATCGGACAAGGCTTCGGTTGATGATGTCTTGAACAGGATAGAAGGTCGCTTTGCCAGTGGTGAGAAAGGGACTGTTGAAAGCCAGGAAAAAGAGTTTGCTTTGCTTTCGGATATACTGCAAAAGAATCCTGACAATGCACGGGCACGCTACGTACTCTCGCTCTTTCTCACTAATCGTGGATACGAACAGCTTGCGATTGAAGAGCTGAAGAAAGCCGTTTCACTCAATCCGAACTATGCAGATGCGCACTACAGGCTGTGTGCCTTGTACTTTAAGCTTGGCGATCGCGAGCCCGCAGCGAAGGAACTGGAAATTTGCAGTCAGCTCTCGTCCGGTGACGGCGCGCAACTTTATCGTCTGGCTCTCATCGTCGAAAGATTCGGAGACAAACGCCAGGCTGGTCCACTCTACGAAAAAGCACTGGCAACCAAATCCTTTGGTGTCGGAATCAGCTTGGCCAAGCTTCGTATCAGCCAGGGACGTTTTGTCGAGGCAATAAGAGCTGTAGATCACGATCTAGGCATGGACCCGCAATCAGCAGCGGCCAATTTTATCAAAGCCGAAGCATTAGCGAGACTGGGCAAAACCGATGAAGCGATGTCCTCATATATGGTGGCATACCGAGGTGCTCCTTGCGAGCAACGTTGTGCCGCGGTCGTAGCGCGACGATTGCACTATTTGGGCAAGGAGTTGGAGGCGTTAGAACCGGCAATGATCGACCTCGGTTGCTCTAGCCAGAGTCAGGAATTGCTGGAAGAGTCAAAAAAACTGGTGATTGAAATTTTGTCGCGACTGCCGCTCCGGCAATCAGATCCGGTAGTAGAAGAGATGGGTCGCGAAGTTGCGTCGTCTCCGGGGAACATGTTTTTCCATCTGTGCATGGGAGATGTCTATGACAGAATGGGAGAGCCGGAACGAGCCATACGTGAGTATGAAAAGGGAAACCAGTACGCTTCGGCCGACAATCGCTATCTATGGGCGCGGGGTCTTTACAGGCTGGCAATTGATGAAGAGTGCTGGCTGCGCGACTACAAAAAGGCACTTAATCATTACGCTCAAGCTCGTTTGCTCGATATGTCCGATACAGCCATTGGACTTAGCCATGAACGGTTGCTGAGACGAATGCAGACAAGGAACAATGATGTGGCCTGGTTGATCAAGGACTGGTTCTGGAAGATGTGGTCGAACTTGGTCGGCTCGGATACCAGCAGGGCGTGAATGCGCTACTCTTTCGCCTCAGGCGTTGAGTCAGCACTACTTGGAGCGCCAGCACCGCCCGTGGGGCGTTCGGATTTTTCAGAAGCCTTCGTCTCCGGTTCGACGGAGCCGATCTTCATTACCCGAACTCCGCCGCGCTCCGCGACCCAGCCTTTTGCTTTGACTCGTGTGCCGACGTAGGGAAGCAACAATCCGGCACAGCCTTTGTATCCCTGGTACTTGGCGGCGATGTAGATGTTGCCTTCGTCGTCAAGAATGCCGGCGGAGACTCCGCCAGAGACGCAAAGTCGAGCGCATTTTTTGTGTGCCTCTCCTCTACCTTCTCCCATCACTCCGGAGCTGTAACACCAGGCATCGATTACTTCGCCGACGACCGTGACAGTCTTCGTATTCGTTGTCACTGTCACGCCCTTATCGCGCTGGGCGGGGGATACCACCGCGTCCTTCTTGCAACAATCTTCCTTCTTCTGGGTGGCGCTCGGAACATTGCTTGCGCCACCAGCAACGTTTTTGGAAGCATTGCATGAGGTCAGAATCAGCAAGCTAGCAACAATCGAAACTACCGACGGTATCCTGTCGGGAAGCGTAATGCTGTTTCTTCTCAACCAGAGTTGTGTCATCAACGATTCGACTAAAACGCACTGGGTGGCAGCATTACGATCGGCTCTGTCGCTCTGGCACGCATCTCTCGCGTTTTCTCTAGCAATGGAACGAAGGGCACCGGGGCTGGTATGGTTATGTTGACCCTGGTCTCTACAATCACATTGCCTGGGCTACGAGCGTTGAATGACAGATCCACGAGCGCTGCATCGCTGACGATGCCATTGTCTCTGAATGACGTTATTATCGTATTGGCTGCTGGTGTGGCTGCTGCCAGAGTCCTTTGTTGACCGGCGGCTCGCGCAGCACGTTTTGCCAGCGTGTCGTTGGATATCTGCCCGAGAACGATCGCGCAGAGATCGATGAAAGTGAGAAAGAGGGGGACTAATGCGATCAGTCCAAAACTAACTTCAGTTATGCTTACGCCCAGTATTCGTCGTCGTTTCCGATGTCTCATCTTAGTATCCATGTGAGTTAATCCCGGCCCAGTTCTTCTTGCAGGCGGGTGCTGGTGACGTTAAAAATGACGGGTTGATTCAAACCGGCGACAGGAAAGAAGAATGGAACGCTGA
>CAYTDR010000917.1:0-3648 GCA_964436185.1 uncultured Candidatus Obscuribacterales bacterium
TCATATATACGCGAATCAATTTGTCTATGTGTTTTGCATAGCCGGCGGAGGGAGTCGTGACTGGTAATTTCTGGATTTGCGCTCACTGCCAACTCCGTCAACCGATGTTCGATAGGTGTACGTTTTGTGGCGCACTGACAAGCAGCCCTAGAGTGCTCGACAGTCAGGTGTCTGACCAGGTGGACGTTTCGATCAACCTGGCCCGCATCAATCAGCGGAAAAAATTCATTGTCTCGAGAGTTCAGTTAGAGTTTCCGGAGCTTGGCAAGAAGCCCTTAACGCGAGATCTGATGAGCACTATCTCGAAGAAGGTCAGAGATCTCGTTTTCGGAGACGAGACAGGTGCGACCTTGAGAGACTTCGAAAAGGGCATTCTCTACAGGGATTGCTTGAACGATCTCCTGGGCTACGGTCGCCTGGAACCGTTTCTCCGCGATCCGGAAGTGGATGAGATTCAGGTCTATTCGATATTTCGAACCATGATCAAACGGCATGGCGAGTACGAAGACGCTGGAGTCGAATTTGAAAACGTCGATCAGCTATACAGAATCGGTCAGCTGGTCAGACGCAACGGAAAGCGCATCGTCAATCCTCAGACTCGAACCAACGAATACATCTGTGACGGCTGGCGAGCTGTAGTCGCCGATTCGGCGCCCGACAAAGACTCGCCGTATCTGAGTTTCAATTGGATTTCTCCTTCCAGCGAGATGGATGAAAGTGAGCTGGCTCACGTAGCATCGGCGAGAACGACCGGCCAAAGCAAGTTTTGCGACGATGAGCGAATAAAGAAGACACGGCAGTTTCTCACTACCAGGTTACGCAAGGAGTTTCCTCGGCTCGATGTAGAGGCTGCTGACTCCAGCATAATTCAACGCGCACGCAATAAAGTACGGCAAGCAATCTTTCTCGAATCTGGTACCAATCTCAGTGACTATGAAAGGGGTGTGCTGTTTCAAGACTGCCTTGATGACCTGTTCGGTTTCGGTCCACTGAGCACGATTTTGCGGGATCCTTCCGTGAAAGAGATTCGCGTCAATGCCTTCAACGAAATAATCACTAGAACCGCCAGTGGTACCGTTCTTGCGGCGCCAACGCAATTCGATGACGAGAAACATCTGGAGCGAGTAATTCGGCTCTTGATCAAACATGGGCAGGCAAGAAAGACTGAATCCAAAGAGCTGGAAGAGTACGTGATACCGCAAGGAATCAAGGTCACCGTCCGGCGTCCGCCGGTGCCGAAAGGGGAACCTTATGTCACGCTCTTGATGTACGACTATGGTCAGTACGAAGTGACGGAATAGGAAATTTATCTAACAAACCAGGGATGTTCGTCGATCATTTGGATTTGCTTCATAAGGTCCTGACTGTCGCAGACCAGACCTGGCTCTAAGCTCGGAAATCCAGCGCCGGCGCAACAGAGGCGTCTTGGTTCAGCTTAATGTCCCACATGGCATCTCACTATATACTCGCCAAATTGGTTCTAGTGGGGACTTATTAGTGCTGTTTAACAGTATCCAGTATTTGCTTTTCCTGCCTATCGTGGTGGGTCTCTACTGGCTGTTGCCCCGGATTGCTCGACCGGTCCTGCTTCTTGCGGCCAGTTACTACTTCTATATGAGCTGGATGAAAGCTTACGGGCTTTTGCTGTTCGGGCTCACCCTCTGGAACTACCTGCTTGCCATTCTGCTCGTGCGCACACAGGCTCACAAACGCCTGGTCTTCATCGCTGCGATCACTGGCAATCTCGCGTGCCTGGCGCTTTATAAATACACGAACTTCATCATCGAATGTATTTGGTCCTTTCTCTCATTCAGCCACAGTCACTTTAGTTTGCCGGCAAGCAGCGTCGGTGCCTCGCCTGTTCTGCCGATCGTTCTACCGCTTGCTATCTCGTTTTTCGTTTTCGAGTTTATCCACTATCTGGCCGATGTCTACAAAGGCTCGCAGCCGATCAAGAATCCGATCAGATTCGCACTTTTCGCCGCCTTCTTTCCCTCTCAGATCGCCGGACCTATCAAACGTTTTCAGGACTTCGACCAACAAGTGGTGGAGTCGCGTCCGTTTGACAAGGCGCTCTTCGCCGAAGGAATTGCCCTCATCTTCGAAGGGATGTTCAAGAAAGTGGTTTTGGGTGACAATCTTTCTCAGGTTGCTCAGCCTGGTTTTGCACACGCCGCATCGCTAGGGACGCTGGACGCCTGGGTCTGCGTCGCTGCATTCACGTTGCAGATTTACTATGACTTCTCCGGCTACACCGATATCGGGCGGGGTTCCGCGATGCTTCTCGGCTACCGGCTGCCCGAGAACTTCAACATGCCTTATATCGCCCGTAATCTATCTGATTTCTGGCATCGCTGGCATATTAGCCTTTCCACCTGGTTGCGTGATTACCTGTACATTCCTCTTGGAGGATCGAAAGCCGGTCGCTGGAAACAGGCACGCAATCTGTGTATCACGATGCTGCTTGGTGGGCTGTGGCATGGCGCGTCCTGGCATTATGTGGTTTGGGGAGCATTTCACGGCATCGGACTGGTCTTGACCCATACCTGGCAGCGCATGTCCGGCAAGCTTCCCGGAGTCGAGCAGATTCGCAGCACACTGGGATGGGACATTTGTGGACGAGTGTTTACGCTCTGGCTGGTAATGATGGGATGGGTGGTGTTCCGCGCCGATGACATGACCCAGGCAGGGCAGGTCTATCGCGCTCTATATACGCTCAATCCTTCGCTAACGGGCAGCGACAGTGTCACGGCAATTTTCTGGCAGACGACCCTGCCAGTCGCACTGGTACTGTATGCCGGCTATCATGTAATTGTTCGCCTCCATGCCTGGTGGCGTGCCAATCACACGGAAGCTGCTCCTGCGTTCTGCTTCGATCCACCGCTGACGGCTCGAATCATAGTCGCATGCGGCCTCACTCTCCTGATTGTCGGTTTCGCGCCGCACAAAGCAATTCCCTTCATCTATTTCCAATTCTGACGACATGCCGAACGCAACCATTACCTCCACTCCAGTCCAGCCGTCGGCGCAAACCTCACCGCCGCGGCGATCTCCAGGCGTTTTGCGCAGCGTGATACGACACTGCCTCTGGAGTCTGGCATCATTGGCGGTGGTGGTGACAGCACTGGATCTGGTTTTTGCTACAGCTCACATCGGTGAAGAAGAGTTCGCGCACATTGTCCCTGTTGTCGGCTTCAATCACATTCCCAACAAGGTGATTACGTTTCGTGCCGAAGGCTACTCGACTAGCCGCACCAATTCGGAAGGATTTCGCGACTATGAGTGGACGCTGGCAAAACCAGCGGGGACGAAGCGAATAGTCATTCTTGGTGACTCGATGGCAGAGGGCTACCAGGTTAACATCGATGAAACCTTTGCCAAAGTGCTCGAACGCAACTTAAATGCCTATGGAAAGCAGCGCTACGAAGTGATGAATTTCGGCATGTCCGGTTTTGGTACCGTGCAGGAACTGTATTGTTTCAAGGAACACGTGCTCAAATACAAGCCGGACATCTGCATTCTGGCATATCATGTCGGCGACAACGAGAAGAACATTTACACCCCTGGTTCGGAAGACTATTTGCCCAGACCGTATTGCAGTTTGGATGAGAATTGACGGTTGATCACCTACTGGTCCGTACTGGAGGA
>CAYTDR010000918.1:0-3645 GCA_964436185.1 uncultured Candidatus Obscuribacterales bacterium
GCTCAAAGGCTTCTTCGTACGCAGACTCGACCTTTTTCTGCCCCATTTTTCGAGCCTGGCCGATGATATCGGTGATGAGGACAGGTCCATAGTACAGGTTGGCACCGACCATAATGCCGCCGTGCAGTTTGCTATTGGCTACAAAATCCAACGGTTTTGTCACTGCATACAATTTCGTGCCGCACATCTCGAAACCCTTCTTGGTGGCAGCGGCCAACTCGATTTCGGCCGCCGATTTACCAGCCGCTCCGAAATATCCACGAACGCCTCTGAATGTGGTGGCAGAGACATCGAGCAACATTGCCAGTCCGCGAGCTTGGTTGAACCTCTGTCCCTGCTCGGTACTGTTCACCGCGGCGTTGTTGAAGACACCTGTGGCACCAAGCGAGGCCCTGGCCATGGCAGGAACAGCTGCCCTGAGAGCGGCTCGGCCCGCAAGTCCCCCTGCCTTGTAGGCGACGAAAGCTGCACCTCCTGATGCCAAGCCGCTTACGAGCATGCTGACGTCCATCACCCCACTGCTTATTCTGCCACCCCAGTGCGAGGCTCTCTGTACTTTCATGAACCATTCCACATCTTTTGCAGCAACAATGTCTATCTGTCCCTCGCTGTTTCTTATCAACACACGCTGATCAGGATCGAAAGGACCGATTTTGAGTTCTGACGGTTCACCCAGATCGGTTGCTCCGATATTCAGCCAGTTACACCAATCCACATGCTGAGCCTGTATTCTAGATGTGAACGTGTACTGTCCTCCATTCACCTCCACCGAGTATCTGCAACTGAGATTGTTAGCGACAGCTGTTCCATTCAGCTCCCTTTCCTCAGACGACAGGATTCGATCCATCCTGCCTTTGCTGTCGAAGTGCACCCTCACTACGCCAGGCACATCGCCATAGTGGAGTATCTTGGCAGGATCATTCAGCTGTTCGGTAATCCTCGCTAAAGAGTCTTCGATGTAGCTGCCGTTTTGCGTCAACCAGGCTCTGTACTCTTTGATTGCCTTTCTCGCTTCCGGACTCTCAATCGAAAGATTGGTGGGGAAATGGAAGCGCAGTCGCTGCACTCCGCTCGAATCCGAAAAATATTCCGCACCAGCAGGCAGTGATACCATTCTCACCCGGCTGGCGTCCTCATAGGGCAACGCGCTCGCCCTTCCAGGTTGATCGAGCCCCATAGCTATTACTGCATTTGCGTACCGATTGAGTTTGGTTGCCAAATCGATCATTTCCATCAGCGCCGCTCTTTTCCCCGCTGGATTATCACCAAGTTCACCGAGCCATGATTCGGGTAGACCGAGGTCTCTGATCACTTGCGGAAGAGCAGTATTGAGTTCTCGATCGAGACGCGCATCTTGCAGCAATCTCTCAGACTCAACCAGCCAATTAAGAGTTGATCCCAGCCGCCGAAGAGACTCTGCATTTGGTGGCTGGGTGACGGGGATGTCCAACTTGAATTTGTCCCGAAACTGACCAGACGCAACCATCTCCAGGACCAGCTCCGGGCTCATGAAATACTCCCCACTGCCGGCTGTCTTCGGAACCGTGAACGGACCCCCTGGCGGAGGTTCCATATGCGCCAACGTCAGATTCATCGAGGTAGACGCACCAGCTTTTTCAATCCACTGCACGAATGCCGAATAAGTCTGGGCCGTGGTCGTGCAGGCCGACCAGATCTCATTGACTGCAGGTGGTGTCCCCTTGCGCTCGATAGACTTCGTCACTAGAGCCATATCAGCTCGGAGCTTAACCTCACGGTCGGATTTCAACCTTTCCAGGTCCTTTGCCGCATCCTCGATCAGTTTATCCAATGCCGCAAAAGCAATCTTCTCTTGCTCAGGAGTAAGCTTGCCTCTCTTACTGGTTTCCTCCGTCCACTCTTTAATGATCTGAGTACGTCTCTCCATCATCTCCTGTGCGTAGACCAATGGAAGATGGCTAATCATCTCACTCTGCAATAACTGAATCCGCTCAAGATCGTTGAGTTCTGGAATGGTCTCCGCTCGCTCATTCGATTCTCTAGCAGAGTCGCGTGGAGTGAACTCAGGCTGGTAGTTGAGGCCGAACGTCAAATCTCCTGGAACGCCTGTTTGTTGCTGATCGGCTCTCGACTTAAAAGTCCATGTTCTACCATCTGCAGTTTCATATTCCCTGTAGAGACCAGGCCGATCCGAGCCCGGAGTCGTGGTGACGATTACTTGCCTCGGCTGATCCTTTTCGTATCTAAAACTAACCACCAGGTGCGCTGTTCCAGGATACGAGACCCTTAACGGTCTGAAATTACCGTCTTGTCCTTGCTGGGAAAGAACTGTGGCACCACCCTCGGTGACTCTCAGGCGCCCGGCATCTGCAGCTTCAACAATCAGCCCACCATCGGCCAACCCGCGAAACGATTGATTTTCGCTTGAAACTTTGAAAGTGCCATTCGAGAACACCGTCAAACGCTCGAAAGAAAGCGGTCCGGGAGCGGTTGCGGAGGTTAGCTCCCATCCTCCATTTTTAGGTCTAGCGGAGTAAATATTCTTACCCTCTTTCGAGCCGGTGATTACGGGTTGATTGTCCGCTCCATACTGATACTGGATAGTTACGCCATTCTTGCACTGGCAACGGACTGGTCTGACCTTACCGTCCGGACAGCGCTCGAACAAAACCTTCGCGCCATCATCTGTAGTAAGGATTGTGCCTGGTTTTTCGTCGCATCCCTGAGGCGCCACCGCCGACGCTTCCTTGATTTCTGGCTCGATAAGAGTATCCGCGCCTGGATATGCCTCCTCGCTGACGAACATTATTTCCAGATCCCTGACACCGGAGAACTGATCCGGTACACTCGCAGGTGTGCTAAGGACGTCTTTGAAGAGTGCAGCCAGAGCAAGAAGTTCGTCGGACTCCGCTCGAAAGAGATTCAAACAGTCAGCAACCGGTTCGTATGAAAGGGTTCCATCATTTGCTGTGGATGCATCGGTTGTATTCATCACTCTGTCCTCCCACATAAAAGCAAGCCAGTGGCATAGCCCGTCCGGCAGGACTGCCATCGCATGAGCCATGTAATACTCCGGAGACGCTTTTCCGGGTTACTGACGCTTGCTCAAATTAACATGGGCCTCGTAACTTATGAGTAACCAAGCAAGCCGGTTGGAGCGGTAAGTGCAGACGAGTTTTTAATCGGCGATTAGTGCTCCGAGTCCGACATTTGCATTCCGGTGACAACCAAAACAAAAAGGTACTTGGGCTTCTGATAGTTTCCAGAGGCTCCAAAACCTTGTCCGTAACACTTCTATCAAAACCTGTTCAAACTTGGTCTACAATGGCCACGCCTAATTGTCCTCGTTCATGTACCTCATCACCGTAGATACAATCACTGCAGCACCCACGATAGTGCCGCCTATCGGCGGGCGGCCACCGGGATTCCTGCGCATCGCCTCTGCAGCCAAAGCTTTGGCCACACCTGACCGAATCTCGGCACCCTTTTTATATGATTCACTGATTCTTTTCAGTGCTTCGAGATTGGCCCCCTCCCTTTCGTCAACTCGCCCACTCTTAGCAAGTGCCTTCTCCAGCTCAGAGATTCGCTCATCCAGAGCTTTGATTATCTCGTCTCTCGTCAGAGTAAGGGGAGCTCTGTCCCGTCCAGCTTCGATCACGATTC
>CAYTDR010000919.1:0-3642 GCA_964436185.1 uncultured Candidatus Obscuribacterales bacterium
GGCATCGGCTTACCTGGCAATGAACAAGTTCGAGCTTGCCCGAGCGACCATCCACTGGAATTTAAACTACATCGATAGCTTGAACCTGATAGCCCAAGTATCGCAAGGAAGGCAACCCAATGGAACAATCGTCAAGCAACTGGAGAAGCGTTGCCTGGGCGATCTGATCTCAGCGGTCTTCCACGAGCCGAAAATGGTTAAGGGTGCTGTGGATAGGAATGTGCATCTTGCTGACGAGCCTAATTCTGTTTACCGCCTGATAGGGCGTGTAATAGCTTATGACCAGGCTGGTGTGACTTACTATCGGCTTGGGATGCAATCCGAATCCCTTTCGTGGTTCGATAAGGCGCTCTCTCTCCTAAAGGGACGAGAGGATCCGGAGTCTGATAACTGGCGATATAAGATCCTCCGGCATCGTTCTGAAACCTATTGTCTGCAAAAACATTATTCTGAAGCGCTGTCCGATCTCAAGCAAGCGCTGGCTGTTTGCCTCAAGTCCTCGAATACGCGCGCCTTACGGAACCAGTTAAGAGGAACGATGACTCGAATGGAACAAGTGCAAAAGCAGATTAATCAAAGTAGACAGTGAGGATGTGTTGAGAGGCGGTATGTTGACTGTGGTTGGTAGTTAAGATCGTCACTTGCTAACTATGTTCAAAAAACTGTTCCAAAACCGAAAACCGAAAGAAAGTCTCAGCCACATCGCACTTTTCGAGAAGCTGGAGATCCTGTTTGCCGAGGCAGTCGAGCTAGCTAACTCGAACATCAGCAATCAGCTGCTGCAAATTAGCATAAAAAACGAGTCGGCTAATCAACCGGCAGAGGCCTTTTCCGAGCGACGCCTGACTCTTGCTAACGCCGAGAGAGCGCTTTCCCTGCGAGCCCAACCGGGAGTTGTCGAAGTCTACCTTATGCCAGCGGCCCAAGCCTGGTTGGTTCCGGAGAGTGAGTACGCAAGCCGCCTCAAATTCAAGCTACAAGAAACAGTTCAAGACGGTAACTCTTCATGGAGACTCGATGAAGCCGAACTCGATGATGACGTTCTGCGCTTGATTGTTCTTGCATCGGTCAACGATCTGCTTCGTGCGGTTCAAACCTTTCAGCGCGGCGAGGTAAGACTTGCTGTCGGTGAGGTGAGCTTGAGCAGCGCAGTGCGAGATCTCGTCTCGGACAGAAATCGACTGAGCTCGTTGCTTATCCAGCAACAGGAGCGGATTTATCGCCGGCTGGCAATGGAGTTGCACGACGATATACTCAGCGATCTGCTATTCCTCTATCGCGACATGGAAGGAGAAGATGTCGACGTTCCGGAGCTAAGAATTGATCTTAACGCTGTCATGCAAAAGCTTCGCAATCTCTGCAATGAGCTTTCATCAAGGGAGGTCGAGGACTGGGGACTGCGCAACGCACTGTTAGAGTTATGTCAGCGTGATTCGCATAAGAGCGGCATGCACGTCGATCTTGTAGGAGCCGAGAGTTTCCCTGATCTGCCGGCGGAGGTCGGGCTCCAGGTTTACCGGATTGTTCAAGAGTGCCTGAATAACTCAATAAAGCACAGCGGCGGGAGCTCGGTGCAAGTTCTCATCGAGCAGGTAGGAAGTGAGTTGCGAATTGAGACCAACGACAATGGAGCGACACCTCCGATTGCGTCGGGGGATCGGCAATCGAAGCTCGGATTGAGAATCATGCACGAGAGAGCGGAGATTATATCCAGTCTTGGTTTTCCGGCTCGCCTCGATCTCGATTACGGGACAAGAGGAGCTGGTTGGACAATTACGTTGTTCGTGGATATCGCTCAGCGAGAATCGGACGAAAGGCGAGGAGACGGCGGAAATGGATAACGATGGCAGCAAAATTTCCGTAGTCGTTGTAGAGGACCACCATGTGACTATGCATGGTCTTGTAACGTGGCTGGAGCAAACCGGACAGTTCCAGATCAAGGGGAAATGCGGTACCAAGGACGCCCTTGTCGATCTGGTCGGGGAAGTAAAGCCGGAAGTGGTGCTGTTGGACCTGCATATGCCTGGGAAATTCTCGCTTGAGGAAGTGATAAGGATCGTCACCACTTCTGGTGCAAAGGTGGTAGTTTTCACTGCCGAGAATCGCTCATTCTACGTCAAACTTGCATTGAAACTGGGAGCATCAGCGTTTCTTTTGAAGTCTGAGAGTTTTTTCCGATTGGCCGAAGTGATCAGACATGTTCGTGACGGTGAGAGCGGTATCGTCTCTGCTGGCTTGCTCGAAGACAAGGTCGCTATCTCTGAGGCTGAGGAAGATATTCTTAGCATGCTCTCGGGTGGATTCAAATATGACGAGATCGCCCGGCTGCGTGATACGTCACCAGAGACAGTGCGCAAACAGTGCAACCGGCTGCTGGCGAAGATCGGCTTGGGAAGCCGAGAGGAACTGATTGCGTGGGCCGTGCGAAACGGCTATGGGGAAGATTGAGATCGAAAGCGCAAGGATACGAAAACGAGTATTGCCGCTAACGTCTGGAAGTAAAACTGGATTGCCGATATCAATCGTGGTGCATAACTCCAGTCATTGTGATCGCCAAGATCGCGAGTTGCAATAACCGGTTTCGTCCGCTTTGCGAATCGTTCCTTCCGCCTGTTCATCGGATGAGGTGAATTTCGGTAGTGAAAGACTGTGTGTGCAATCTCCAAGATCGCGAGTGACAATAACCGGATCCGTCCGTTTTGCGAATCGTTCCTTCCCGTCTGTTCAGCGGATGAGGTGAGATTCGATGGTGAAAGGATTTTGTGTGCAATCTCCAAGATCGCGAGTAGCAATAACCAGATTCGGGCACTTCGCGAACTTGCGCTCAAGCCTATGTTCATTGTGTGTAGTGAGGTTCGAAATTCGAGAATGGCCTGTAACCACCCAAGATCCGAAGCTGCAATACCCGAATCCGGGCATTTCGCCAACTCGCACCCGGAACTCCGTTCTTCGTGCGTTGCGAGATTCGTATCTCGAGAATGGTGCGTGACGCAACCAAGATCCGAAGTTCCAATAACCGGATCCGGGACCCTTGCGCTAACTCGTCCCGAACCGTTGTTCATCCTGTCGGGCTATGTTCGTACTTCGAGTTGGTATCCGGGCGCCTAAGATCCGAAGCTGTAATAACCGAATTCGTACACATCGCTATCCAAACTGCAAAATAAATGATGAAAACGAATTCAGTTTTGGTGCGTTTCCGGTAGGTTGAAACTATTCATCGCGAACTTCTCAGGATTTTTCTCAACGCCAACCATTTGCACCTCTGTCTGCATTCCACTTATCAAAGCTGCCCGTTGGGCTAGCCCCCGTTTCACGCTCGTATGATGCGACGCAGCGACTCTAGTCATGGTCGAGCTTGAGTTTGTTTGTAAAAATAGAACGCTCCGCTTTTTGAGCATTCAATATTCCGAGTGGTACTAACCGGAATCGGATACTTTGCTAACCAAATTCGAAAATAATTGATGATGACGAACTCGGTTTTGAAGTGTTTCCGATAGGTTGGAACTATCCATTGAATCGACTTCGGATTTTTCACACCGCCAACTATTTTGCACTCAGGTCTCATCTTCCGTCCTCAGGCTGCCCCATTGGGCAAGCCTGATTTCCACTCGTCGGGCAAATGTCGTCGACAAGGGCAAGGTT
>CAYTDR010000920.1:0-3640 GCA_964436185.1 uncultured Candidatus Obscuribacterales bacterium
GCTGCAAGACCTCTCGAGAATTTATCACTTGCAACGTCGCTATGATAAATCCGCAGAGATGCTGGAACGACTGCTTCACATCCTCGAGTCGATCCATGGGGAAAACGGTCTGGCTGTAGCAAGCTGCCTCTTGAAACTTGCCGATCTGTTGACCGAAGTAAACATGATCCACGAAGCCGAACCATTGTACCGTCGTGCACAAGCCATCTATCAGCGCAGCTACGGAAAAGAAACCGCAGCGCATTCGGCGATTCGCAAGAAGCTGACCAATCTGGATGTTATCCGCAAAACGAAAGAAACTGCACTGCCTGTGGTGCCGGAAGAACAACGCGAGTGCAAACCGTGGCCCACCTTCTCCGGTGAGTATGAAGGAGTGGCGCCGGAGTCGTTAGTTGAAAGCCACAACGGCCACAACAACGGCAATGGCAATCATCAGGCCAGCAACAGCAACGAGCACAATGGAAATGGAAATGGAGCCGGCAATACCAGCACCATTTTCAACAACAATGGCAAATCCACTGGCCGCGCTACGATGTCCGCCACTAATCATGATGTAGTCGTGTTGACAGTGCCACCGTCGGCAAAAACAGCCATCGTGCCGCAACCGGTAATGAGATCTGAAACACGTTTGATGCCGGAGCCCTTTCCGACTTCTCGCAAGCGAAAAACTATAACGTCCGAGAACCCCTCGTATAACAATCAAGGTTAGGCGAAGGTCAGGTCAGGAGTTCAAAACGGACCAGGCTTTGGGATGGTTTGATAGAGCACTAACGCGGCAATACCGGACACTCTCCTCGTGCCAGCCACACGGCTCATGCCATTCGAATTTTATAAGTGTGTTCTCGTATTCTGACATTGGCACCTGACAAATGCCATTAATTCTTTTGGTATGTCTCCTCCAACGAATCAAAAAGGAAGAGCCAATTCCAGCAGTTCAGAATACAAATTGAAACTCGGAACTCTTTAATTTAAAAGAGTCCCGAGTTCAAGTTTCCAATTTTGCTGTAATTCAGTCGCCTGAACACCTACCTGGAAAAGGATGATTAGCGTCCTTTGTATGCAGGGGTTCGCTTCTCGACAAAAGCGCGAACGCCTTCCTGGAAGTCATCGGAACGTCCGGCGATTTCCTGCAGTCCCGCTTCGTACTCCAGGAGCTCGTCGAGATCTGGAAATACGGCGCGGTTGATGGCTCGCTTGGTCAGTCCGAATGCCTTGGTCGGACCGGCAGCAAACTTAGCGGCCATCTCTTTTGCTTCCTTGAGCACTTCCTCTTCGGGAACAACTTTGTTGACCAGGTCCATACGAAGAGCGTCCTGCGCCGAAAGTTTGTCCGCAGTGAGCATGAGCTCGAAAGCCTTGGTGACGCCAATCAAACGCGGAAGCAAGAACGACGAGCCAGAGTCGGGGACCAAACCTACACGAGTGAAGGATTGAATGAAGCTGGTTTTTTCCGAAACAACACGCAGATCGCAAGCAAATGCAAGACTGGCTCCGGCACCGGCGGCGACACCATTGACGGCAGCGATGATCGGTTTTTCAATCTTGCGGATGCGGCTGATGATTGGGTTATAGCGGCGTCTGATCGAATCGCCCAATGAAGGACGCTCGCCCATATCTTGGGAAATGCTGCGGCTCTGCAGATCTTGTCCGGCACAGAATCCTCTGCCGGCTCCAGTGATAATCAGAGCGCGCACTTCATTGTCCTTCTCCATTTCCTTGAGCGCGTCCTGGAGTTGGAAAGTGAGTTCGTCGTTGAAGGCGTTGAGCTTCTCCGGACGATTCAAGGTGATAATCCCGACGCCGTTTTCTTTTTCGACTTTCAGGATGTTATTTTCTTCTGTCATTTTATTGCTCCTCTTTAGCGTCCGGAAAACGTAGGTTGTCTTTTCTCGAGGAACGCCTTCATGCCTTCCTTCTGGTCTTCTGACGAGAAGAGCATGTAGAAGTTCTTGCGCTCGAATTCGAGTCCCTCGGAGATCGGCGCGTCGAACGTCTTCAAGACAGCTTCCTTAGCCAGACGAATGGCGACCGGAGATTTCTTGGCGATCTCGCGAGCGAGATTTTTTGCTTCGTCGAGGAACAGCTCCTTAGGCACGACTTTGTTCACAAGTCCGTATCTGAGAGCTTCTTGCGCGTCAATTGACTTACCAGTGAGGATCATTTCCATCGCTTTGTGCTTGCCCAGAACGCGCGTTAGACGTTGAGTACCGCCTGCTCCGGGAATAACTCCGATGTTGATTTCAGGCTGTCCGATCTGAGTTGTTTCAGAGGCGATGATAATGTCGCAAGTCATCATTAGCTCGCAACCACCACCAAGGACGAATCCGCTAACGGCAGCGATCAACGGCTTCTTCGTGTTCTTGACCTTATCCCATGTAGCGAATTGATCCTTGAGCATGATACCGATAGTGGTTTCTTCAGACATCTCTTTAATATCTGCGCCGGCGGCGAAAGCCCTCTCACTGCCAGTGATGATGATTACTCTGATGGAGTCATCACGATCAAACTCTGCGAGCGCATCGGTCAGCTCTTCCATCAGCTCATGGCTGAGCGCATTGAGCACCTTCGGGCGGTGAAGCGTAACTATGCCGATGTCACCATCCTGTTCGGTAAGAACATTTCTGTAGGTTGTTTGTTTCATTTTCCTCTCCTGACTTCAACCGATGAACCGTCCGAGAGGCTGCACAAGCAGCCTCCGACAAAGCTATTCGAACTTCTTGCCGCATTCTCCGCAGAAAGCGAACGTGTCCGCCATCTCAGCATTGCATGAAGGGCAAATTTTGGGAGCCACGGCAGGGTTGATTGCCGATACCGGCTCGGCCGCATTGGAGTGCAGCTTGGCATAATCAATCTCTGTTTTTTTCCTGAACGCTCTCAAACCAGAGGCAGTCTCCTCAGCTCCAGCATGCAAAGAGAGCCAGTCGCGAGCATGGCCGATGGTCATCGACCAGGAGAAGTCTCGCCAGAAGTTAAGTTGTTGCTTGGTATAGCGCGTGCATTCAGGCAACTTCTTATAGAGCTTCTCAGCTATTTTGGCGACGGCGTCATCGAGCATGGAAGCAGGTACCACTTGATTGACCAAGCCCCAATCCAGAGCAGTGTAAGCATCGATATTCTCACAGAGGAGGAGTATCTCGCGTGCCCGGCGATCACCCACCATGAGCGGCAACCACTGAGTGGCACCACCGGCGGCGACACTGCCTCTGGCCGCTCCTACTTGCTTGATCGTCACATGATCGGCCGCAACAGCGAGATCACAAGCCATATTGAGCTCGTTGCCACCGCCTACCACCATGCCGTTGAGTCTGGCGATGGTCGGCTTGCCGATGTTTCGCAGCCGATCGTGCATTTCGATGAACTGGTACATCCACTTGTAGTAGTCGTTCGGCTTGCGCAAAATGACTTCCTCTTGCTCTTTCAAATCAGCGCCGGTGCAAAACGCTTTGTCACCAGCACCGGTGATAACCAGCACCGATATCTCATCATCGTGGCTGACGTCGATGTATGCATCTCCCAGCTCCTTCAAGGTAAGCATGTCGAAGCAATTGAGTACGTCAGGACGATTGATCGTGATTGTAGCTACGTAGCCAGTCTTGTCGTACAAGATTCTTCTGAATCCGAACGATTCGGCTGGAGCGCC
>CAYTDR010000921.1:0-3633 GCA_964436185.1 uncultured Candidatus Obscuribacterales bacterium
TCCATGCCATTTCTGCAGACAAGTGCGACAGCAGTTTGCGGTGGCATGCTTTGAGACGAACACAGGATGTCCTCGATACGGAGTTTGCTTGCCGTCCTTTGCTGGAGATGCTGGTGCAAGCCGCGTTGACACGAACTTGGATGCGTGTACCGCATCATTGACAGCCGCCAGTCGCTAGGTTCAGCCTCGTCAGGCAAGATCAGATTTGAGCTCTGATTCAAAACTTCGCCATACTCCACGTGGCTGTCAATTTGTGGTCTAATATGCAGGAGTTAGTGTTGAGACAATGCTGACAACTAACCGATCTGACCAACGTTGTTGCTGACGAAATCCATGTCCGAAGAGCTTGATCCCGTATTACAATTTGAAGTCCTTGCTGCGCGATTGAAGAATGACCACGGCGCATCAGTCGATCTACTCGACCTGCTCGCCAAGATGCTGGAGTCCAGCTATTCAATCGGTACGAAGGTTACGCGTGGTGGGTGGTTCATGTCCAAGGAACGCCCGGTAGAAGAGCTTTCCGTGCGCTTTGATGAATGGCAATTTCAAATTACAAGAGCAAAACATGGAAGTGTAAGTGCTAGCTCGAAAAAGCTGGTTCGGGGTGTTGCTCTAAAGACTAATGAGATAAGCCTTGAGCAGTGTATCGATGAGATAATCAAGGAGATGATAAAGCTCTCTGAGAAAAACTCTCAAACGCGGGCATCGCTGGACAAGTTTATGTCCGGACTTCAATGAACTTTATCAAGAAATTCTTCGACGGCCACAAAGAGCAGTCGCGAAAAGACGCTGAGAATGCCGCAAAGCAAGAAGTGGCGATTGCTGCCCTGGCTGGTGGGTCCATCTTCCCTCGGGCAAAAGAGCGCATCGAGAGAGAGAAGTCTTTGGGAAGAGACTTCTTTTCGTCTGACCTCAGTGTTCGAGAGTATCTGCTGTGCAGAGAAGCTAATTTTGAAACAATCGGGCAAGTGATGGGAAGCTGCTTTTACAGCATAAGCTTGCTTGGTCTAATGGGACGCACGTTAGGACTGACTCAGAGCGGATACAATCACGATAAATTTGTTAGCACCAGAGGTAGTCTCGTCAACCAGAGCAGCGAGTTGGTTGAAATCACGGAGGCGCAGCTCAAGGCCCGAAGGAATGCGGTAGATCGCATGTTGCTCGAGGCCAAAGAGATGGATGCGCACGGAGTCATTGGCGTACGCATTCAAGCATCCCACTTCAACTGGGCAACTCGATTGACTGAGTTCACCGCCATCGGTACCGCGATTCGAATACCCGGATACAAGGACGATGGAACTGTTTTTACGAGTGACTTGAATGGGCAGGAGTTCTGGCAACTCTATAATGCCGGCTACTTGCCACGAGAGTTGTCCTTTGGTGTTTGCTCCTATTACATCAAATGCGATCCCCTGACTCGCCAAATAATCGATCCTACATTGGTCGATTTCATGAAGGGTCGCAGCACGACTAATCAGGAAATAGTATTGTTTACCCAAGGCTTTTACGAAGCGCGTGAATTGGCTATGGATCGGTTGACATCGGATGCAGTGGCAGTCAAGGCTGACGGTATCGTGAGTGTCGATGTTGACTACCATATCCAAACAGTTGAGTATACGCAGCTGAATAAGACGTTTCATGATCCAGTCGTGCATTTCATCGCAACTGGTACCTCGATAAAGAAATTCGACGAGCATACGAAACCCATTCAAAAACCTAAGATGTGTATGAGTCTGCGAGGTGGCACCTGGGTGGATGTGGGTTCGTTTGATTCTTTTATCCCATCAAGCTTGAGCGATCTCGATGATGACGAATAAATGATTCAACGCGGAGAAATCAACAGGAGAGGCTAATGCCAGACAACGAATTTGAACTTCCCGAACACGCAAAGCAACGCCTTCGCGAGATGCGCGGAGATGACGGGCATCGGAAGCTCTTCACGAGCGATCTTTCTGTCAACGAATTTCTGTTGATCAAAGAAGCTGGATTCGAGCCCGTGGGTCTGGTTGTCGGTAGCTCGATTTATCACATCGGCTTTCAGCAGGCGCGGTGGACGAAAAACGAGGAGATGACGGTGCTGACCGAGGCGCTGTACCATGCCAGAGAGCTTGCTATGAGCCGGATGCAGGAAGAGGCTGATGAGCTAGGCGCTGATGGCATCGTGGGTGTGCGCTTGAAGGTGAAGCACATGTCCTGGGCATCGGACCTGGTCGAGTTCGTTGCCATTGGAACAGCTGTGCAGCATAACGACGAAACGCTTCGAAAATCATTCCGTACTATAGATGGCAAGGCTTTTACAAGCGAACTTTCAGGACAGGACTTTTGGACATTGTTGCAGTCTGGATATCGCCCGGTTGGGATGGTGATGGGCAACTGTGTTTACCATATCGCGCATCAGACTGTTGGTCAGTGGTTTAAAAACATCGGCCAAAATATGGAAATGATGAATTTCACACAGGGTTTGTACGATGCTCGCGAACTTGCCATGGAGCGAATGCAAACAGAAGCTGAACACCTTCACGCCGAGGGGATCGTAGGTGTAGACATCCATGAAGGCAGCTACGGCTGGAGCACCAACGTCATCGAATTCTTCGTGGTTGGCACGGCGATCATGCCGATGCGGAAGGATCATCACATTGCGACACCGCAATTGGTTCTGACGCTCAACGACTAGCATGGTGAGAAGCTACTGCTTTGCCCATCTTGTTGCTTTTGGGTATGGTTTGCAACTCAAGTCCCTATCGTGCGGAGAGGCATGTAGGGTACGTCAGATCACAATTGAAAAACGGATACGCATTTGACATGCCAATGACTGGCAGTAGTCCAGGTGATTGTGCGGGTGGCAATATAGCTGTCCAATTGGGGGTGTGCTCAGGCGTCTGATAGACAGTGGCGGAGCTATTTCAGAATGCGCACAATTTCTGCGCATTCACTCCAGATCGAGAGTTCAGATAACACCATATTGGTTCTATCGTTTCGAATTCTATCGAGTCGAGTTCAACCACCGTGATGGTCAGGAGCGCTCCACTTGAGAATCTGATTGATGTTGAAACCGCCGGCTTCAATCACTTATCCGTTTCACGGACAGGCAGCGGGCTCAGCTTTCTTGGCCAGACGCAGTGAAGCATCCGCTACGGCTAACGGACGGCGTTCTGCCGCAGTTCCTTCCGTGGAGATGACTTCGCCGGAGGCGTTTATTCTAACTGACGTTCTTGCGTCTTCGGGTCGATTGGCAAGTTCCGTCATCTCGATTGAGGTAGCTCTACCTGTGGAGGCATCGATTGCTATGTTGATTTTCAGTCCGTTGGCATGAAGTTGTTCGTTGACATTATTCAGTGCTTGATCCATCTCCGCTTGAGTGGTGGCGGGAATCTGGTTCAACATCTCTGCGAGCCTTCTCCCATCAAACTCGCCCAGAATCGTTTGACGCCCGAGTTCGTTCAACGCGGTCTGAGTCGGACCTTGTTGTACTTCGGCCCTCTCCAGGAAGCGACCCCATCCGTCAGCATATTGCTCGAGCGTGTAGCCTTTATCTCCGCCAACTCTGGCCAGTTCTTGCATCCTCTGTCTGCGAACCTGCTGCCGAAGCGCTTCTTGCTCGCGTTGATTGTTTCGCTGTCGTGCCTCGGCATC
>CAYTDR010000922.1:0-3628 GCA_964436185.1 uncultured Candidatus Obscuribacterales bacterium
TAATGTTCAAGCTAAAACTGTGGCTCTCAGTGGGAAAAATCGACGAGTTCAAGCTATTGATTTTGGATACTCACGCACGCGCCTTCATGGACATATGTGGTGCCTGCGAACGTATCAAATCGACTCCATTGGCGGTATCCTACCGCGCATTTATGCGGCAAGGTATTGCACTCAACTTGCTCATCATTCCCTGGTATATGATTCCACAGCTCGGTTTGCTCTGGAGCTTACCGGTGGTGTTGATTGCCAGTTATTTCCTCATCGGTCTTGAGCTTATTGCCGAGGATATAGAAGAACCATTCGGCAAGGACGGTGACGACCTGCCTCTTGATCGAATCTGCAATACGATTCAGACATCCGTTAGTGGAATTCTCACTTCTGTGGATAGGGATAGGAAGTACACGACATCGTTGAAACTACCAGACCTCGATCCGCTCAAATACACCACCTCAATGAAAGCTGTGATTCAGGATCCACTCCGCGATAACGATTGAGCCTTCTCAGCATCTTACGATATCCGGACTAGCGCCGTGAGCTTCCTTATAGTAGATTTGTCGGCTGCGGTGGTGTTGATTTTAGATTGCCTGTTCATACGCTTTTGCCATAGCTTTAATGCTCTGGCGAATCTGAGATTCCGAGAGGTGTCCGAAACCGAACGCGTACTCGTTTGGTCGAGGATCATTCAGGTAGAACCTTTCCGTGCTTTTAACTATGAAACCGCTTTCCATGCAGCTATTCAAGAACTTTTTCGATTTGACATTTTTGCTGAATCTGACAATGAAATGCAAGCCGGAGGCATCACCTAATATGTCTAGCTTGGCACCGAATCGCTTGTTGAACTCTGAGATTGCAAGATCGCGTCGTTCGGAATATTTGATCCGCATTCTGCGAATGTGTCTTTCCAGCGAGCCGGACTCCATGAAGATAGCCGTCGCTTCCTGCAACAGTGTTGGTGGGTCACCGAACAGAGTCATCTGAGCCCGCCTGTAGATCTCACTCATGCCAGGTGGAACCACTATGTATGCGAGCCTTAGAGATGGATACATCACCTTGGACAAGGTGCCCATGTAAATTACGCTTTCGCTGTAGTGCATACCTTGCAGTGATGAGAGCGGGCGACCGGAATAACGAAACTCGCTGTCATAGTCGTCTTCGATTATCAGTGTTCCCATTTCGCTGCTAAGACGAAGGAGCTCGATCCTTCTGGAAAGCGGCATGGTCGCACCAAGCGGATACTGATGCGATGGTGTGGTATAGAGGAGCTTTGCTGGTTGTTCGAATCTAGAAATTGCCTGAGGGTCCAGTCCATCCTGGTCGACGGCTAGTGGTCGAATAACAGCTCCAGCTGTTTTGAAGGCACCAAGAGCTGTTGGATAGCCCGGTTCTTCAATCGCTACAATGTCACCCTCGTCGATGTGTAAGCGAGCTATTAGATCGAGAGCTTGTCTCGAGCCTGCGCACACGATTACTTGATTCCAATCGCATTTAACACTGCGCGAGAGTTGAAGATAACGCGCAAGTGCCATTCTGAATCTACTGCATCCGTTGAACGAGCAGTAGTCTAATAGCTCAGTTTCTTCAGGAACAACCAGATTTGATAGGATCTTCTTCCAGAGATTAAATGGAAAGTCCGGAAGAGAAGGATTGTTGCTACTCACATCCAGAAGCAAACCTTGCTTGTTTTTCGTTCTACCGGGAGTCTCAACCATAGGGATGTCGAGACGCTCGGACAAGCGTGAAAGTTTCTGTATGCTGTTCGAGTTCTCGAGTTTTCGATTCCTCGCAATGCCCTCGCCCGCGGAACGAAGAAAGTTATCGGGGAGTTCCAGTTTGACGAACGTACGTGATGCTGGAGTCGTATCTATGTATCCTTCCGACTCCAATAGCTCGTAGGCAACGGAAGCTGTCGTGCGCGAGATCGATAGCATCTCTGCCAGCTGTCGGGTGGACGGGATGCTATGACCTGGAGGCAGAGTGCCGTTAAGAATGAGTGTTCGTAAACCATCATAGACCTGTCGATAAAGCGGAATCGGGGAGTCGGCGTCGACGTTGATCGAGATCATTGGAAAACACCTCTGGACTTAACGATAAGTGTATTCCTGGCACTTCAGTAAGTCCAGTAGGTGGGGCATGTAAACAGCTAGAACCGGACAAAATGCTCCGAGATGTCGTGAGCACCATATACGGTGCCAGGCGATGACGACTTTGCGATGGGCGAAGTACTGCCAATCTGATCTGTCGACAGTGACAGAGCGAGACCTCTGGCAATTCTGATCTATCGATGGAGTGATAGAACGAGAACTTTTGGCATTCCGGCCTAACGGTGGATTATCAGAGGCTGTAGCCGAGCCTCAGGCCAATCTACGTATCTCTGAAACCGTGGAGTGATCGATAGGACACCCGCGACGTTCCAGTTTTGATGATACGGAATCACGCCAGTCTTGGCTCTGGTCCTGACCCAGTTTGAACTTGGCCGATACATGATTGACGTCCATGGCAATCACCGCTACGCCTTTTAGTCGGTTTTGATAAAGGTCGGACTCGGCGGTGATTGGCTCATATCCACCTTCGGGTTGAAGTTTCTCCATGAGTGCCTGGAGTGCTTCGGCTTTTTCTGCATGCTCATCGACCATTCTCAGATTACCGGTTGCCAGAACCGATTTGTAGAGCTGCGTGGCCGGGCAAGCGGCACGTTCGTCGAAGAAGTACGATGGCAATTGTGAGTAGGCGTCCACGACAACGAACGTAACAGCAGGAGCGGTTTTGGCCAGCTCGAATTTTTCCCCTGCCAGCGCACCGTGAAAATAGACTGTGTCTTCAATGGCTACGAAATTTAGCGGTACCAGAACCGGTGCCAGTCCGTCACGCGGAATGCCGAGCACACCCCATTCTGCTGTAGCCAGGACAGACTTGATTTCCGATTCGTTCAACATTTGCAATTTTTTTCTTCGCATGGCGAGTTCCTCCTTGGACTTCTCCAGCATAGGTGGAACCACTGGATTGATAAAATAGCCAGATTTACATGCATGCCTAAGTCCAGTAGGAGTAGAGAGCGCTGTGGCTGGAGTTTTACGAACGTTTTTGCCTCGTGCAGTCCAGATTTTCGAAAGCGGAGACCTAGCTGCAGCACTCGGATATCTTCATCTGTAGGCACTCTTCATTGAAAGCTAGAACGGGCAGGCTGTTTCACCGCAATTTATTTTGTGGACCTGGCAAATGTGTCGGTCTAGGACTTTGGCCAGCCCCAGCGCATTCTCTTTGTATGAGCTCCCTGTGCGAGTTCCGTGTTCGGCAAGGCGCAAGTTGGGACTCTGCACGACATTCCTAATATGTTTCCGCTTTGCAAGTGGACTTAGATGAATAAGATGAATAAATTGATTGACATTAGTTTCTTCATCAAGTGCAGTTCTTGCAATTAGGCACTTTAGAGTAACAATTGAGAACGCCCGTATATTCCCGAAATGCGGGGATTGCGTAAGGCTTTTGTAAAAAGTCGAAAATAGGAAAACCACTTCCAGAGCCGGCTTCACTAGCGAAGATCAACGCTAAAATCACCATGGAATTAGAATAGTTGTGCCCCTGTCTTAACTTAGACCTTACCGTGACGCTATATGATGATAGCCATGCG
>CAYTDR010000923.1:0-2569 GCA_964436185.1 uncultured Candidatus Obscuribacterales bacterium
CTTGAGACGCTCAATCGTGTTTGGCATTTGTGCAACCGTTTCCGCCAACCTGCCGTTCAACTGCTGCATTACACAACCGCTTACAAGAATTGATGGGAACACGAGCGCCGCTCCAATCACTGGCATTCGATCAAGGGCAATGGCAATCAACCAAACCAACCCAATCAGAGTAATAAAAGCATGATTAACAGTGGCATAGATAGTTCCAAGGCTATAAAGAGTGAACACTCCGGTGATTATGCATAGAATCACAGGTAGTATCACTTCCGACTTATCGCCCTTTCTGAAAAACCAGACAGCAAGCAGAACAGGCGCAGAGACTATCTTCAACCAATCGGCTCCGAACCATAATAGATGCTTGACGAGAAACTCCCAGGAGAAACGCATTTTTGACGTGAATACCATATGGGCTAGAAATCCTCCGTCTGTCACAAGCTGCAGGACGACGAAGACTAGCGCGATGAGTATACCGGTTGCACCAGCGAATGCAATTGCATCAGCAAACTTGCGTCGATAGAGAAGGTAGAAGACAAGCACGATCACGATGAACAGTGATGGTTGCTTGGTGTAGAGAGCTGCAGTGGAAAAGATAGTGGCAGGCAGATAGAGAAGTACCAATTTGAAAAGTTCTTTGGGAGCGAACATCGCCTCGGTTGAAGCCGGTTCCGCCAAGCGCTTTTGGAACGCTCGCACAAAGAAATCCAGAGCGGCAACGGAAAGCGCGAGCGAAAACATGTCCACCCTCCCTTTCCAAGACCATGACCACATCGGCAAAAAACTGGCCAGGGCGATAACAGCGATGCCGACAGAAAGACGCTCTAGCTTGCTTGCTCTGAATAGCCGGTATGAAAAAAATAGGGTGGCACACAACGAGAGCATACTCACCAAACGCAGCCCCCAATAACTCGGTCCGTTGAATTGGAACAACGCACCAAAACAAAAGTAAAGTGGTGTGTAGATGATCACTTCCCATGGTCGGCTGGTCAGTCTTTCAGCATCGTAAACATTGTGTCCCCGAGCCAGTTCCATGCAAGCCGATAAACAGGGTCCCTCATACTCCAATGACAGAGGCGCGTTCAAAGCCAGGTGCCAGCTGACGAGATAAAGATAAGCAACTGCTGCTGCAGCAAGAAAAGTCAGCCCCCATAGAACTTTGGTGTTCAGTTTGACCCCTTCTCCATTTCCACTCGCCACAGAACGCCACCCTCCTTTACATTAGTGAAAACATATCACAATGCGCTGCTTTGGACGCAACACGGCGGACTTGGTGCATAGTGAATTCAACATCGACTGAACTTGAGAAGTATCGTTATCGACACTGTGAAATAAGATTTCACGCCAATGGATCGGTTTCTCTAATCGCTATGAAACAATAGAAATCAGAGATTCTAGCTGTGGTATAACACGACAGGGTATGAGAGTTGATCACACTTACTCTTGAAATCGGTTGAAAGTAGCAAAGGCAGTTTGTCATGGGTCATCAATCCAGATCCGTAAAGTTGGGCGAGCTTTTAATTCGTGCGGGAATACTGTCGGATGCTCAACTTGTCGAATCCATTGAACAAGCCAAAGTCACAAACATGCCGATTGGTCGTGCGCTCGTAATGAGCGGGCTGGTATCGGAAAATGTTTTACTCGCGTCGGTCCAGATTCAATCCATGCTGCGTGAAGCGCAAATCGACTTCGAAGACGCTATCTCGATGTTGCACTTGATCTCACGAAAAGATATCAGCCTGGAAGAAGCGTTCCTACAATTAGGGAATCCGGTCGTCTCCGAGAGGCCGACAGTGAAACTGGGGGAGCTACTTTTCGAGGCAGGATTCATCGGTTACGACGAACTGGAGAAGTATCTCAAGGACTGCAAAGAGGCGGGTCTCCCACTGGGACGAATAGTCCTTCTCTATGGAAAGATTTCGAAAGAAGCGCTTTCAGCATGTTTGACCGCTCAGGTTCTCGTTCGCGATGGAAAGGTAACGAGAGAACAAGCAGTCAGAGCGTTGAAACAAGTGCGGAGACGACGAAGCGATCTGGAAGAGTCACTACGCGATCTTGGCTTCTATCGACAGCCGATTCGTCCGCACACTCTGATTGGCGAACTCTGCATCAAGGCGGGTCTGGTCGACGAAAGCAATGTTCTCTCGGCGCTTGAAATGGCGCTCGAGAAAGAGGTGCCTGTTGGACAGGCGATGGTGAAAAAAGGTCTGATTGAGCAAGCAGATCTGGAGATTGCGCTGCAACTGCAGGAGATGGTAATCAACTGCACGCTCACGGAGGACCAGGCGGCAATTGCGTTGAACAAGATTTCCCGCCGAGGTTTCTCAGCCACGACTGCACTGACGGAGCTGGCAATTTCCACCGCCACCTCCGATGATTGCAATGGAGTATGGCAGCTTCTCGCCGCAGCAGGCATCGTCGACAAGCAAGCCCGCGATGCGATTTTCGGTGGTGATTCACAACAAGTGTCACTACAAGATTTAGGGCAAAAGCTGCTAAACGCCGAGCTTGTGGAAGAGTTTCTATTACACAACGCCTGTCGCTGTCAGTTCCTTATGAGAACAGGTTTTCTCAC
>CAYTDR010000923.1:2589-3625 GCA_964436185.1 uncultured Candidatus Obscuribacterales bacterium
GCTCTCAAAGAGTTGAACTGGATCGCAAAAACCCAAATGGAATACGGCAGCCCGGTTTAATTTCGATTGCATGTGACTCGTTGACGTGCACGAATGAGCACAAAATTTAACACCTCGTTGGAGCAGGTGGAATCCCTGCGCGCAAAAACAGCCGATACCATATCTAGTGCCTCTGCGTTTCAGAATTCGAATTTCACATTTATTGCGAATCCACATACGCCCTACCGAGGGCAACATTAGGTATGGAAGAAGTTTGCATAACTTTGGGAGATTACATGAAAGTTATGCGGGATATACGAAGGTGGAGGAACATTTGAGCGTGGAACTACGTAGTAGATCGATAGTTTGGTTCCTGTTCCATATCAACAGAATTGTCGGCCGATCGGAAGCTGAAAACCCATGCCTGGACGTGATCTTAATCATTGCCGCAACCACATTTTCTGTCTGCGCTGTCAGATCTGAATGGACTCTTGCCACTTGTCCACAAGTTCCACGAACTCCAAAAACGCTTGTGCGGTCTTCGATTACAGCTTCGACTGAAGCCGCCCGCAAAGATTAGCGCATCCTTGCTAGCGACCTAATTATAGGGTACATAATAGCCACAAACCGCCTATAAGATCGCCTCTGTACCGTTTCCAAGCCTTGCTGGAAGGTCGACTTACTAAGCTCCCAGAGTGCCGGAACGCCGGACGTTTTTTCCGTAATTCTGCCCAACCTACCCACGACTCCATATATACCCGCTACCCAAAGCGTCTGATGAGACAAGGAAACGATTGATGTTTGACGCTACCTCGCGGGATTCAAATCCCGCCAATACATCTGATTCCACAAATCTTTCGAGTCCGGATTTGCAGCCTCGCCCAGGCACAGCAGGACGATCGACCGAAATTTTTCGTGGTACCAATTCTGGTACCAACCCAACAGTCGAGAGACTTCCAAGAGTTCAATTCGTAAGCGATCGACCTGGTGGCAGCCAGCTCGCGTTTGGCGACATGCGACAGCAAGGACAACCAGGAACCCCAGAGCGTCAGCCTCT
>CAYTDR010000924.1:0-1226 GCA_964436185.1 uncultured Candidatus Obscuribacterales bacterium
CACTCCGGGCATTTTTTCGGCGGCCGACATATTGACCCGTTTGACCGTGCCATTAGCAATGGTGGCACCAACCGGCACAGCATAGAGCATGCCCGGAAATTGGTGGTCTGACGAATACTTTGCAGCGCCGGTCACCTTCAGTGGTCCATCAATTCTATTTACAGGTTTGCCGATCACGCGGCTCTTTTCTGTATCTGCGCTCAAGAGACTTTCCTCGCTTAACTGATTGAAGTTGATACGCTTAACGAATGAACAAGGCAGCGTTTGGCCAATTCCACTTTGAAGGCGTTTTCCTTTAGCGGTTGTGCATCCTTCAACAACGCATCAGCCGCTGCTTCAAATTCCCTTTTATCGGCTCGACGCCCTTGAAGAGTCTTCTCGACAGAATCGGCACGCCAGGGAATTGCTCCGATACCGCCCATGGCGACTCGCAAGTGCGATATTTTGTCCCCGTTGATCTGGGTGATGACGGCAGCAGATGCAAGCGCAAACTCATAGGAAGCACGATCACGCAACTTCAAATACATTGAACGAGCACCGGCAGGAATCGGCTCGATATGGACATGCGTGATCAACTCATCGGGAGCAAGCACCGTCTCCAGATGCGGTGTATCACCGGGCAATCTGTAGAATTCCGTAATCGGAATTACTCTAGAGCGTTGTTGACTGCGCACTTCGATACGAGCGTCAAGCGCCATCAAGGCTACGTTCATATCGGATGGATTATTGGCTACACAACTTTTGCTGGTTCCCAGGATTGCCAGGTTTCTGTGGTGTCCTTCAATTGCCGGACATCCGGAGCCGGGCACTCGTTTGTTGCAAGCAAAAGCCTCGTCACGGAAATAGATACAACGCGTGCGCTGCAAGAGATTGCCTCCCGTGGTGGCACGATTGCGCAACTGCGGCGACGCCCCCGACAATATAGCTTCTGAAAGAACCGCATAATGAGACCGAACGAAAGGATGATTGGCCAGGTCTGAATTGCGAACCAATGCACCAATTTTCAACCCACCGCTTGAAGTAGTCTCAATTTTAGTGAGTGCCAGTCCCGAGATATCCAACAACTTGGACGGGGCTTCAACATTCAATTTCATGAGGTCGACCAAAGTGGTACCACCGGCAATAAAGCGAAATTCTGCAGGACTTTTGCCGTCCGCAGTCGACGCTTGCTGCAGCACGGAGTCCAGATCAGCAGTGGCGCCCCGTTCCAGCAGCCGGCGGGCGGC
>CAYTDR010000924.1:1236-3625 GCA_964436185.1 uncultured Candidatus Obscuribacterales bacterium
GTCCAGATCAGCTGCCTTGATGTAGTCAAAGATTTTCACTGTATTTCTCCAATAATGCTGCCGAAGCTAAACTGATTCTTGCACTTGTTTGATGGCCGCCAGTATGTTGTTGTATGCGCCGCAGCGGCAAATATTTCCGCTCATAGCCTCACGAATAGCGACCTTCTCTTTGGGACAACCTTCCGATATCAATGCCGTAGCCGACATGATCTGTCCCGAGGTGCAATAGCCACATTGGTAAGCGTCACAATCAACGAACGCCTTCTGCATCGGATGCAGATTGTCAGGCTGTCCAAGACCTTCGATGGTTGTGATCTCTTGTCCATCGCACATCACTGCTAGTGTCAGGCAAGAGTTTACACGCCGCCCATCGAGATGCACCGTGCAAGCACCGCATTGCCCATGATCGCAGCCCTTCTTTGTCCCGGTTATGTTCAAGTTTTCCCGCAGACAATCAAGCAATGTTGTGCGCGGATCAACTTTGAGACTCTTTTTTTGTTTGTTGACAATGAACGAAACTGCAATCGCACCAGGAATATTTCTTTGTAAGGGCTGATCAGCGCTCGGCGCAGTCGGATCATCCTGGGCAGCTCCAGCATTAGTACCAGCGGCTACCGCCACGCCGGCAAGACCCATATGGGTCAAGAAACTCCTGCGGGTAATTCCCCTTTTGTCTTTTGTCTCGTCAGCTTCCGGTTGATTGTTTTTGGCCACTGATTTCTCCTCTCTCAACGAAATTGCAAAGCGGAGAGCATTGAATGCTCCGCTGAATGTCCAAGCACTCTTCTAGATCGCCTTTGGTATCGATGTCATACTTTGCCAGCAATGTATCCAATAACAGCGGATCACTGTCGATGATCGCTTGCTTAGCACCCCTATCTCCTTGAAGCATGGATAGGGCAGAAAACTTACTCTTCGAAAAAAGCGCGGGGATCCCAGGCGATTGCGGCGCTCCATAGACCGATGCGACAACGTCTTTTCTCGATTCAATAAACGCATCTCTTAACCGCTTCAGCCAATTTTCATCGACGAATGGCTGATCCACGGTCATGAACAACACGGCGTCATAGCCATCAACCGCAGTCACCGCCGCTCTTATTGAAGCAGCGATTCCCTCACTCCAATCTGGGTTTTGGACGATGTTGAAAGCGGTGTGTTCCGGTGGGGTTGAGTTGGCAAAGGTATCATTCAAGAGTTCGCTTATCTGTTCGAATTTATAACCCAAAACAACAAATACGTCGCCGACAGAACTTTGTTTGGCCGTTCGAACGGCGCGAGTAATGAGGGTTTCGTCGCCAAAACGGACGAGCTGCTTTGTATCACCGTTCATTCGACGACCTTGACCAGCAGCCAAAACTACAACTGCGACTTTATTCATGCAGATTTCCCGTAGCACAACTCGGTAGCCGCAATTCCCTTTCCGACGAACCTGCTTGTTCCACGCCACCATCATCGACTCTTTGATGAATAGGTCCATTCACACTAGAAAGTGGCTTTCCGCTTGCCTTGCGAAAGAAAGCCAAAATCTCGCTGCAAACTGACAACGCAATTTCTTCCGGTGACTCCGCCCCCAGGTCTAATCCAATTGGAAACTTGATACGTGCACAAGCGTCTTCTCGTCCCAGTTCTGCCAGCGTTTTAAGGGTTCGCTTGCGAGATCCCATGACACCGATGTATGCACAGTCGGTTGCGAGCGCGCTGGTAAGAAACCGTTTGTCCAATTCAAAATTGTGGCTCATGATCACAATCGCCGTGTGCTCCGGCGCATCGATAACAACGGATGGATCGAAACCATGATCGTGATAATGGACGTTCTCTGTTTCACGGAATCGTTCTAGATACGAACGTCGGCTATCGATAATATGCGATTCGATTCCGATCGACCGAGCAACAGTGAGGAGCGGTGTAACATCATCTCCGGCTCCGAATATTACAAGACGAGTGTTCGGGTTGATTACCTCACAAAAGACTCTCGTATCGAGAGAATCAAAATGCAGGTTGCAATTAACTCTTGAATGAATAATACTCGTTGAACTTTCAGCGACGGCCGTAGTGATTGAAATCGAAGCGTTGCTCGCTAAAATTTCGTTATCGCTAAACAGCACTTGCGAACCGATCGCTTGCTTATCATCGCACTCGTAAACAACAGCAAGACCTACTGTTCGAGCTGTTTCCTGAGCTCTCCTGTAGGCATGAGGGAATGCTGTGTCAGTGTCATCGACTGGCTGGACAAGCACCAAAATCGTCCCGTCACAGCCGTAATTAAGTCCAAAGAACTCATCGCTTTCGTACTCGAGAAGCAAGGAGTTCTGCAACTCAAAAACGCCTTCACCCCTTGCCAAGATGTCACTTTCAAGACACCCCGCACTGATTGAACCTGCCTTCCGCC
>CAYTDR010000925.1:0-3618 GCA_964436185.1 uncultured Candidatus Obscuribacterales bacterium
ACAGGCACAGGTCATCGTCAAACAAAGTGACGCCACAAACTCTTTTGGACCTCTTGGTGAGAATTCGAAAACCAAAGTAGAATCTAGCAAGATAGCTTCTTTGCAGTGCGACAATCGCAGGCTTTCTTCAACAGACGTCGGGCAGACTCGTGGAGGTTCTATGAAAACTTTGTCTTGGCTTTTGGTCTTAGCGGTCGCTTTTGGCTGTGGTCCAACTCTTGCGGCCGATTTAGGCAAGACCGTAAAACCTAGAGTTTCAAAAGAAAAGGCGCAGGAAGCTGCATTGCAGGCGGTTTCAGGGGATGTCATTGGTTGGGACCTGGAGGACGAAGACGGCACCGCAGAATATGCTTTTTACATTAAAGGCAAAGACGGAAGAATTAGCGAAGTAGAGGTGGACGGGAATTCAGGCAAGAAAACGCATGTCGGCATTGAGCTTAGGTCTGGTAGCCGCGATGGCAAGGAAATCAAGACCACAAACGCTGCAGACCTGGTCAGACTGAAGGAAGCCAAGTTGACGAAAGAGCAGGCCCAAGAGAAAGCTCTCAAGGTGTACCCTGGCAGTGTTGAGTACTGGGAACTTCTCTTGTGGGAAACAGGGGAGGAGCGCACGCTTGTCTACGGATATCGCATTGCGGCTAAGAAGGGGAAGAAAGTCGTTGCCGTTAATTCCAAGACCGGTGCGATCATATCAATCAGCACGTTTCTCGATGGCAGCCGCAATTGAGGCAGGCACAATTGCGGCAGACAGGCTCATTTGTCGTTAACTCAATCAAATCACTGCAACGAAGATTAGTTCATCGCAGCGGTTACATCTCTGAATTTCTACTTTCTGCCCGCAACGGAGAGTTGTAGAAGCTCATATAGAAAACCTGGCGCATTAGCGCTTTTCTTTGCAGCAGAGCCAGCTAGAACGCTTTTGTTAGACCTTGAGTTGCGGATTTTCACCCGTCTAGCAATTGCTTCACTGTTGTGTTTGAATTATTGCTCCTGCTTGGCCTGGTGAAGCCAAGCGCATTATGGTGAGCCGGGAGGAAACTTGCAAACGATCGCTCTGCGCAACATCTACCTTCGTCCGCTCCTCAAGCCAGTTACGCGTGTGTGCGGCTCACTCGTTTTAGTAAGTGTCATCCTTTTCTGGTTGTCGCTTGCCTGGTCGGGCGCGGCTGCCTGGGGGCAGACCGCAGACAGAAAAACAGATCTCGCGACTCGTCCGGATTTTAGAGAACCTGTAATTCTGATGAGCAAGGAAGGCGTCCTCGAAATCCGGCTTACGGCAAGGCAAGGAGAGGCAAAGCTCGACACGGTAGCCAAGCCGGTGAAAAATTTTCTGCTGTTCAACTACGAGGTAATCCGAGGCACAGCATCAAACGGGCAGAACTCCGGCAGTAATCTCTATCCAGCGCCGACTCTGCAGGTATTTCCGGGCGAGAAATTGATCGTCCACTTTGAGAATGAACTCAGTGACCTCACTATCAAGGATTATTTCATTCCACAATACACGGCCAAGGATCAGCCCGTTCCGTTGTATCCACAGCAGATGACGTCTTCACCGATAAATCTCCACACCCATGGAGCTCACATCAGTCCAAAAGGAAACGCTGACAATGTAATGCTGGACATCCCTCCGGGGATGTCCAACACCTACACCTACAACATTCCAAGGAATATGCCGCAAGGACTGTATTGGTATCACTGTCATCTTCATGGGCTCACTGCGCCACAGACTTATGCCGGGCTCGCCGGCTTACTTGCGGTTGGACGAACGGATGGCAACCTGCCGCTTGTCACCGAGAAAAACATTCCTATCCGCAAGATGGCACTTCAGTATAACTTCGTCTTTGATCGCGCAGGTGGCTCCGCCGACCTCAACAACTTGATGTGGCCGATGTGGGTCAGCTCATTTTCGCCGCCGAAAAAGGGCGAGCTGGCCAAAGGCACCTACCGTCCATCTTTTGCGCCAGTCAACTTCAACCAATCCAAGCCGGGCACCAAGTACGCCACCATTTGGTATGAAGGACCGCTTTCAATCCGCAATCACAGGGGGCAGTTGTCATTCATTCCAAGCAACCTCCAGCGCTTCACCACGGCAGACCGCACAGCGGGCGGCGATATGCCGGAAAATCCATCACTTCCGGATTATCTCCGTGACGTGCAATTCACAGTGAATGGTCAGTTCCAGCCGATCATTAAAAGCAAGGCGTGTCAAACCGAAATATGGGTGCTCGCGAATATGAGCGACTTTGCCTATATGAACGTGCAGCTGACCGAAACGGCGACCGGGCGGCATCCGAAGATTGCTATTGTGGGACAAGATGGCAACCCCTATCCGAACGTTCATTATCCTCTGACGGGCGAAGGCACTCGACTGCTCATTCCGCCGGCGAGCCGCTTTGCGATTGCTGTCACGATACCAGCCGAAGGCGAGCTCGTGTTGGAGATGCCTCCGATCGAAAAAAGTGCGCCAAATGGGCAATTCGATCCTAGCAAGACGATCACCAACCCCGGAGTGCTCTACACGAGCAATGGAAGCGAGAATCCTCCGTCCGTATTGGGTAGCCTGAGCGTTTTGCCCTCGTACATCAGCTATTTTGATGGGTTCTTTGTATTTCCAACTCAGATATTAGCGCGAGCAAAAGCTGCGGAACCCGGCGGTGTGACGACCGCGTTCGAGAAAGGCCAGTCGCTCGGTGCCTACACATCTTTTGTTGACCTTTCCAAGGCTGTTCCGGACGTTAAGCGGGAGATCGTTATGTCCGGAGGATTTCTAAATAACCTGGCGAGCACGGATGACCCAAAGGCATTCATGTATGGATTTAATGGACAGACATTTCCAAATACGCCGGTGATCCAACCTCGGCTCAACTCCATAGAGGAATGGAGGTTCGTCAACAATAACAACGACGAGCATCCGATTCATGTCCACGTCAATGATTTCCAGGTGGTCGACTACCTTGAGCCCATAAGCGGTGTGCATACCGGACCCGACAATTTTTCCCTCGACAACGCCAATGCACCGGCACCAAAGATGGACAGCGATGAGAATGTGACCCAACCAGGCATTCTTGCGTTCCGCACTCGATTCGATGAATTTACAGGGGTGTACGTGACGCACTGCCATCGCCTCAACCATGAGGACAACGGGCTGATGGCGCTGATCAACGTGATACCGGCGACTTCCATTTATGCGGTAGCTATTCCTGGTGCTCCCGGTAGAGCCGCCGAGGTTCATCTGTACGATGGCAATGGAGATCGGCTTGTCGCCACTGTCATTCCGTTTCCTTTTTACGAAGGCGACGTCAATGTCGCGATGGGCGATTTAGACGGTGACGGCGTGCTCGACTTGATCGTCGGCTCCGGCAAAGATCAAGCGCCGCAAGTTATCGTATATGCAGGAGCATCAATCCTGGGCAAGGGTATCTTTGGAACAGAGCTAGCGCGCTTTCAGCCGTTTGATTCCGCTGCGCGCGGCGGTGTTAGCGTTGCTTCCGCTCAAATTGATGGCTCTCAATCAGACAACCTCATCGTGGGATCTGGTGCTGGCGTCACTGATGAAGTGAAAATCTATAGAATCCCGCTCGCGGGATCTGATAAGGGACCCTCGCTGTTCGCCAATTT
>CAYTDR010000926.1:0-3607 GCA_964436185.1 uncultured Candidatus Obscuribacterales bacterium
TTCGCTTTTTCCGTAGATGACACCGAGATGAGGGGCGAAAAATTTGTAAGGAGAGCAGGCGAGGAAATCGCAACCCAACTCATTCACGTCAATCGGTCCGTGGGGCGCATAGTGAACCGCATCGATGAAAGTGAGAGCACCAACTTCTCGCGCCATGGCCACTACTTGTTTGACATCATTGATGGTGCCTACGGCATTGGATGCATATCCGACTGCAACAAGTTTCGTCCGTTTGTTGAGCGTACGCTTCAGCTCTTCCATATCGAGAGTACATTCGGACTCATGAACTCCGATCGCGTGCACTGTCGCGCCCCGCTCTTCAAGAGACTTCCATGGTGCAACATTAGCATCGTGATCTAATTTCGTGGTGATTATTTCATCGCCTTCTTTAAGTTCGCGCCCAAGCGCTCTGCTCAACGAAAATGTCAGCGAAGTCATGTTTGCGCCAAAGAAAATCTCATCGGCAGAGCAGCCAAGGAAGTCCGACAGAGCAGATCGCCCCTGCTCGACAATCTCATCCGTCGCTATGCTGGTTGCAAAACGCCCGCCGGCGTTAGCGTTAGATGACTTATAGTAGTTCGAGACTGCGTCAATAACGGACTGAGGAACCTGAGTTCCACCCGGTCCATCCAGGAAGACCGCGGCTTTATTATTTATGCGTTTGGTCAGAGCGGGAAACTGGTCACGTATTGCAAGCTTTTCCAACTCTTTGACGGCGGAGGATTCGTGTGACGACGCTATAGTTCCTGACATGACGAAACTCCTGGTTCAATTTGAGCAACAATGAACTCATAAGGATAAACAATTTGCAGGAAGTTTTAAATGCACTATTCTGCAGGAGCCGGTTCAATGGGTACCGCATGGAAGTTCCCAGCTTTGGAGACTCGGTTGACAGAATCCTTAGCCTCTAGTGCCTGCCTGGAGGATTCTCCGTAGAGCTTTTTCCAAACTTGATACTCTTTTTCATGCAGTTTGAGAGCTTCATCGAACTTCTGTTGTTTTTCCAGCGTGGATGCCAGGTTACTCATGGCGATGGCTGTATCCGGGTTGTTTTCACCCAGCGTTTTCTCGTACATCTTAAGTGCCCTGCGCTGATGCTCTTCTGCACTCGCGACGTCGCCCTTTCTCGAATAAGCAGTGCCAAGATTGTCCAGAGCGGTAGCCAGCCGGGCATCCTCTTTCAGCGTCTTCTCGTAAATATTGATCGCCTTTTTATGGTATTCCACTGCTTCGTCCAGCCGCTGATTGCGCATGAGGCTATTGGCCAAGTTATCGTATGTCTGCGCCAGATCCGGACTGTCAGCGCCCAAAGTCTTTTCGTAAATGGCGATTGATTCCTTTTGCATTTGAGCTGCTTTATCGGGCTCGGTCAGAAAACAAACCTGGGCAAGGTTGTCCAGAACAGTAGCGTACGCTGCGCTTTCCTTTCCTTCTGTAGTTGCCACTACATCCAGTGCCTCTTTATACAAATCTATGGCTTGCTGAGAGCGATTCTGATAGCGGTACACGCCGGCCAATGCATTCATCGCGATAAAAATTGTTTTTGCGTCTTTCAAATTGCGAGCCTCGGCCAATGCCTGCGTCAAAATCGGCTCGGCTTGATCGTAAAGTCCCTGCCTTTTGTATCTCATTCCTGTGAGAACGAGCCCTCGAATCTTTTCCTCACCGCTCAACTTACGGTATGTCTTGATCGGTCCTGTTTTTCCTTGTTTCGCCATCAAGGCGCCCAGGCGCAGAGTCTCGGCGAGATCGCGCGTTCTCGTGTCGTCGGTAAGATCGTTGATCTCGTCCTTGAAATAGTCGCCTGTAATTTCTGCATCCTTGGCCATCTTTTCAGATCTGGCAAATAATGCAGTTGATTCCGTGTCTTTCTTTTCAGCCTTCAGAACCGCCGCTAAGTTGCGTATGGCCAGACAAAGGAATAGACCACCGTAACGCTCATTCTCAATCAGGGTGAGCGCCTGGCGAAACTCTCGTTCTGCAGTTGCATAATCTTTCTTCTTATAAGCGTTGGTGCCGGATTCGGTGTGCGCTGAAATCGCATCAGGGGTCGAAGACACCTCATTGGGCTGCGATAAACTGATTGAATGCGTCTGTTCGTCGATCGCCCCAATGCTATGCTCGATTACGATAGGTTTTTCAGCGCTCCAGGCCGGCGTGATCGCGACAGCATAGATGAACAGACACGCCAATAACTTGTGTTTCGAAATGGAGATCATCATTTGTGTCCACGCAGGAGTCCGCTTAACAGAAGTATATGAGTATACCTGAACTGCTATCAACGGGGTATACCCCATTGCCCCATGAGCATCAACTGGTTCCGGACGATCGGCGATTTCAACTTAATTTGCTTTGCACCAAATACCGCTATCTCAATCAGCATATCCAACCGATCGTTGATGAGTCCAGTTTTCATCGCTCTCGATCCACAGATAGAATCCAGGCTACTGCCACCCTCTGTGGTGGCGATAATAAGCAGGAGTCTCCGCTCAGTGCGCTCAGGCGATTGTCTCAACAGGTTACACGCATTGTTAAGAAAATTGGGCCAATCGACCAGATAACTGAGCAATACTTCGAACTTTCAACTTAATGAGCAACTGCTCGCACCCCATGCAAGCAGTGGTTGAAGGAAGCGCCTCTCACGTCGAAACGCGTCAATATTAACAAAACCTTTCGCACTTCCCGTAATACCAGGAGATCTTTCGACACATTAGTTGTTAGAGAACGGACCGCTAAGAAGTTTGGTTATCTCTGGTTAAGGCTTCATTAACGCTGAGCGATTTTGCGCGTTTTTCGAACATCATTCAAATCAGGGAACGGCAATTTTTTTGTAGTTTTGTGGAGGTCACGAGCATGTCTCGGGCAACGAATACCTGCAACACATCGATAAGTCAGTCTGAGATCAGTGAGATACTGAGCAAACTCTCTGCCTTGAGTGAATCGGCTCGAATGGCATGCGCACGAGCGCTAAACGCAGACCTTGAGACTCTCGAAACCCTGGCATGCGATTCGAGTCCCGCAGTCAGAGCCGCGGTCGCTACAAATATAAGAACACCAAACCAGATCCTCGCCAGCCTGGCTCGCGATCGACACAGCCTGGTGAGATTGGCAATGGCATCCTCACTCGATACAACTCTCGAACTCCTGAGGGAACTGTCGCTCGATTCTGATCCCGAGGTCGCTACCCTGGCACGCCGTACCTTTAAGGTAGTTGAAGAACGAATCGGAAAGCATGGGGCAAATATTGGAACTGCTTCCTTAAAGAGAATAGCTTAGGAATAAGGCGCTCGGGTTGCTGCCAATTTCTCAGCCCGCCTCGGCTCAGGTGCAAATTGCCGAGCTCAGCGTTGACGCCGCTAGCTGCCAGGTTCAATTCGATAACCATATCCTCGAACACTCAGGATCTTCATATTCGCGCCTATGGCTTGTAGTTTCTCTCGAAGCCCAGTCAAGAAGACCCTGATCGCGCCGGATGACACATCCTCGCCTGACCAACCAGCGATTTCGAGCTCCTTGTGAGTGATGATCCTGTCGGTGTGCTCTAAAAACAACTTCAAAACGAGCGCTTCCTTCTGCGAAAGAGTGATGGTGCGCTGACCGATCGCCG
>CAYTDR010000927.1:0-3605 GCA_964436185.1 uncultured Candidatus Obscuribacterales bacterium
AGATCCTAGAACAAGAGAAAACTACCTGCTGCTATGCACAAGGTGACAAAGCTTGGGTGCATGATCCGCAAGGCATTGCCTGGGAATCGTTCCATACAATCGGCGAAGCGACCACTTATGGTGAAGATGTGCAATTGCAGCGCGAGAGCCAAGCAGCTTGCTGCGCACCAGATTTAGTGCCAGTACAAATCGAAAAGAAAGAGTGCTGCAAGTGAAGGTCTTGTTTATCTGTATAGAGAATAGTTGTCGCAGCCAGATAGCCGAAGGTTTTGGCCGCCAGCTAGGTCTTGAGGCTGACAGCGCCGGTGTTAAGGCCGGCAGTGGCGTCAATCCAGACGCGGTGAAGGTCATGGAAGAAGCAGGTATCGACATATCTAAGCAATTCTCCAAAGCCATCGACAACGAGAAACTCGCCGACTATGATGCGGTTATTTCTATGTGCTCAGTCAAAACCGCTGATTTCTGCCCATCCACGTTCATAGGCACCCAGGCGAATTGGAATATCGACGACCCAAAGGGACAACCCATCGAAGAGTTTCGGCGTGTGCGTGAGCAGATCAAAGCCAAGGTAGAAGAACTCGCCAAGGCCAAAGTGGCCAAATGAGCACTCAGGTAGCAGAAGTGGCGGACAGCGATGCAACCCAGGCATCTATAGGGTTCTTCGAGCGTTGGCTAACAGTGTGGGTTTTTCTCTGCATTGGCGTAGGAATTGCGCTCGGTCAGCTCTTGCCGGGTCCGGTCAAATTCATCGGTTCGCTTGAAATTGCCAGAGTAAATATTCCAGTTGGAATCTTGATTTGGCTTATGATTGTGCCCATGCTTTTGAAGATTGACTTCGGAGCGCTGGGACAAGTAAAGCAACACTGGAAAGGCATCGGAGTGACACTGCTCATAAACTGGGCGGTCAAGCCGTTCTCCATGGCTCTTCTGGCTTACATCTTCATTCGCGTTGTTTTCGCTCCGTACCTGCCGCACGATCAGCTCGATAGTTATGTAGCGGGATTGATTCTGCTTGCGGCTGCTCCGTGCACGGCAATGGTGTTCGTCTGGAGCCAGTTGACCAAAGGCGATCCTTATTTCACGCTATCGCAAGTTGCCGTTAACGACCTGATCATGATCTTTGCTTTTGCGCCTATCGTCGGGCTCTTGTTGGGTTTGTCCTCTATTACTGTCCCGTGGGATACGCTACTAATATCGGTTGGTCTTTACATTGTGATACCGGTATTGATTGCACAGGCGTGGAGAGGTGTGTTGCTAAAGCAGGGTCAGAGCGCGTTTGATAAAACGCTCGCGTTTCTCCATCCCGTTTCACTTTCGGCTTTGCTCACTACACTTGTCTTGCTGTTTGCGTTTCAAGGCGAAGCAATTCTCAAACAGCCGCTCGTGATCGCTATGCTGGCGGTGCCAATTCTAATTCAGGTGTTTTTCAATTCGTCGCTTGCATACTTACTTAACAAGAAATTGGGTGTTGCTCATTGCGTCGCTGGTCCATCAGCACTCATCGGTGCCAGTAACTTTTTCGAGCTTGCAGTGGCTACCGCAATTAGTTTGTTTGGATTCAATTCAGGCGCAGCACTTGCCACCGTAGTTGGTGTCCTGATCGAAGTTCCTGTCATGCTTGCTGTCGTCAAGATCGTCAACAATAGTAAGGTTTGGTACGAAAGAGGTATTCCGAAGAAATCAATTCAAAAGTTAATAGCACGGAACCAGTAGCGGACTGATGAGTCCTTTAGTTAGAACTTAGGGAGGCTAAGAATGAAACTTCAGATATTCGATCCACCGATGTGCTGTTCAACAGGCATTTGTGGACCAGGCGTAGATCCAGCTCTTGTAGAGTTCACCGCTGATCTCGATTGGTTAAAACGCCAGGGCGTTGAGATAGAACGATATAACCTTTCCCAGCAGACGCAAGCTTTCATAAGCAACACAATTGTTAGCGATGCGCTCAAAAAAGATGGCAACGATTGCCTTCCCCTCGTACTTCTCGACGGGAAAATCATTTTGCAAGGTGCTTATCCGACACGGGAAAAGCTTGCGGAAGTGACGGGAATTAAGGTTACTGAGGCTGCGCCCAAGAGTTCGCTCAAGTTTACGGTTGAACAACCAGCCTCCGTTGGTTCTGGATGCTGTGCTCCGACTGCCAAAGACGAAGCGTGTTGTGAGGAATCCGAAGAGAAATCAGACAAGAAATCAACTTGTTGTTAATCTCGTTCTGACTCTTCAACACTCACATTTCTGTAATGGATGCCTCTACGGCGTTTCAATATTGCGAATTAAAAGGAGCATCTAATGAATCTCGTTGATCAAGCTACAAAGTACATGTTTTTTACCGGCAAGGGCGGTGTCGGCAAAACCTCGGTATCATGCGCGATAGCGATAGCACTTGCTGACACTGGCAAACGAGTACTGCTCGTCAGCACCGATCCGGCCTCAAACCTGGATGAAGTGCTTCATGTCGATCTAAGTTCTACTCCCACGCCCGTGCCAGGTGTTGTCGGTCTCGACGCTCTTAATATAGATCCTGAAGCCGCTGCACGGGAGTACCGGGAGAGACTGATTACGCCATATCGCGGTCTCTTGCCTGAGGCAAGTTTGAAAAGCATGGAAGAACAACTATCTGGCTCGTGCACTACAGAAATTGCGGCTTTCGATGAGTTTGCTCGTCTGCTCGGCGACGCCGATAAGACTGCCAATTATGACCACGTCATTTTCGATACTGCCCCGACCGGCCACACGATGCGCCTTCTGTCTTTACCGAAATCATGGACTACCTTTATCGAAGGCAATACAACCGGCACTTCTTGCCTCGGTCCACTTGCCGGTCTCCAGCAACAGCAGGATACCTACGCTTCCTCTGTTCGAACGCTGATGGACGGTGTCCGTACAACTCTCGTACTTGTTTCCCGTCCAGAGCAAACAGCACTAAGAGAAGCCGCAAATACCAGCGCGGAGTTACGGGAGATCGGCGTTGCAAATCAATGCCTCGTGTTGAACGGCGTGCTGAAGGGTGATACTACCGGCGATGCCATTGGATCTGCTTTTGCAACTCGAGGGCAGTCCGCTGTGCAATCCATGCCGAAAGAATTGACAAAGCTTCCGACCCAGGAAATACTTCTCAGTGCAAGAGCGCTAATTGGTGTTGAAGCATTGCGCAGCATGTTCAAGTCAGAGCTTTCAGTGACTGCTCACGATCAACACTCAACAACTGATGAACTTCCACCGCCTCTTTTAGATATTGTTGACGAGTTGGAGAAGTCCGGTAAAGGCGTGATTATGACCATGGGCAAAGGTGGCGTCGGCAAGACCAGCCTAGCCGCAGCAATAGCCGTAGAACTCGCTCGTCGCGGTCATCCCGTTCATTTGAGTACCACAGATCCAGCTGCGCACATCTCCTGGGTCGTTGACAATCCGCTTCCCCTCCTGACGATTAGTCGCATCGATCCTTCCGAAGAGACGAAGGCATATCAAGCCGAAGTTATGCAGAGTGCAGGCAGCAACCTTGATGAAGAAGGGCGCGCACTGCTTGACGAAGATCTTCGTTCCCCTTGCACAGAGGAAGTCGCAGTCTTTAGAAGTTTTGCAAATGTGGTGGCAAAAGGACAAGC
>CAYTDR010000928.1:0-3605 GCA_964436185.1 uncultured Candidatus Obscuribacterales bacterium
AATAAAGTTGCTAATTAGCATAGTTGCTAAATTGCCGTGACTCTTCCGCTGTAAACCGGAAAGCCAGTGGTATAAATGGTAAGGGAACTGTTTCTAGTCGCCAAGACTGCCAAATAAACTTGCGATTTTGCAAACGACTGTGCCAAATAATCCTGCGAAAAGTGTGCCAAATAAATTTGCAATTCACAATCAGTCGCCGCCGATAATTGTGCCATCAATGACGGTGACCCTTTAAGTAGAAATATTCTCGGAAATTTCAAGACTTCACAACCTCTCCGAACGGACACGACAATTGCGGATAAAGAAGTTGTGTAATACCCAATACGTCGAGAAAGTTCCGGAATTCTTTCTCTGCTTCGTCGACATTGCCCCTTCTCAAAGCTTCCTTCACCTTTGCAAAGTGCATATCAGCACTCTTTCTTTGCCGCTCCAATGTTTTTGCCGCACAACTTTTATATGCGACTTCGCAGACTTTGTCGAGACTTTGCGTTGCCTTTTGTATCTGGTATTTCTTGATAAATTGGTGATTTACGAGTTGTTCCGTCATTTTGTGAAAATCTTGAACTGCAAAGACGCTAGTCCTGGGTTTATCATTCTCATCGCTGGGAAAAAATACTCGATGTAAGTCACTATCGGAAGTCTCATAAGCTGAAATCTCATCTGACTCAAGAATAGTTTTCTCTCTAGTCCATTCACAAGTACTCAGCAGTGCCTCAGTGAAAAGTGGGAGAAGCATGTCTGGACGCTCTTTAAGAGCACTTCGACACAACGAATGTGCTGCATCTCTTAATTTCCTGCGACGACTTGCCGAGGTTTCTATTCTGGAATACTTATATGACAGGTAACCACCCGTCCCTAGTAGGGCCGCATTTTCGGGAAACAGTAATTTCGTTTCTTTTAAAACGGCTATGGACTTCTTAATCTCATTTTTTCCTGTTAGAGCAAAGGACAGTCCAAGATGGGCATCGCCTGTCGTATCGTTGCACAACATTGCGCGATAAGCAGCTTCGGCATCATCAAATTTATTCTCCAACAGATATTTATCGGCTAAGGACAGAGAAGATGCTCTCGAGTCAAAGGCATTAGCATTTTGGGATGCGAAAACAAAAAATACTGCCAAGAGAAATTTCGTAAACATAAGAAAACGACTGGCTGAGGGTTGTTATAACTATTCTAATGCTTTTTGATAGCTAGTGAGACGTCAATAATAGAACTGTCTCACTAGCTACTAGAATATTAGACCTTCATACTACAAACTCATCAATGCCAAAACTCGTGGGGCTGCAGAGCCTCTGCGAAGGAAATCAAATTGGACGAGGCGGCCGAGGCTGGGGTTTGGGTAATTCATAATCCCAGATCTTTCGAAGAAGCATCTTGTCACTTGCCGGATCTTGCCCTAAATATTCATAAAGGTGGCTCTTGGCTGGGTCCTTATAATACTCGTCAATTTCGGGGTGTTCTTTTCGATGCTTCTCCATATCGCGTTTTTGTTTTTCCTGAAGCATTTCTTTCTGTTTCTTCTTCTCGTTTGGATCTGTCTTTTCCTCTCCCCACTTAAGCAGATAGTCGGCATCGTCCTTTTGTGCGAGGAAATTCCCCCATCCGTCTGCTCCGAGATTGCCCCAGCCATTGTTGCCCCATCCGTCTGCTCCGTTATTGCCCCAGCCATTGTTGCCCCATCCGTCTGCTCCGTTATTACCCCAGCCGTTGTTGCCCCAGCCATCTGCTCCATCCATACCCCAACCTTGGTTTCCCCATTTTCTGGGGTCTTCTGTAGGACGACGCTCAGTCCCCTCTCCTTCCTCCGTAAGTCCAAACGGATCACTGTACATAAGAGGACTGTTGGAAACATAAGCATAGAGGTTGAGATCTCCAGCAGCAAACGCAATTGGATCTGTCTGCCAGAACCTGCCTAAAGCAGGCGAATAATGCCTGGACTTATAGTAGTAAAGACCAGTCTCAGCATCAATGCGTTGGCCGGTGAAACCGAAACCACTCGCCGGGACGGCTTCGCTCTCGCCGAATGGCGAATAAGAGTAGCTATTCAGCAATTCGCCGTTATCGTCGGACGTTGCGACGATTGACCCCAGCTTTTCATGATGGAGGTAAATTGCATTGTTAGAGCTGTCAAGCTCGATTAATGGCTCATCAAGCCCCGTTCCGTAGACGAAGCGCCGCACGAGAGTGCCACCACTGTTGTAATCCGCGATTCGCTGCCAGCCGGCGTAGATGAATCGAGTTTTAGCCCCGTTCACATCTTTCTGCGCCTGGCGCTTCATCGGATCGTACACATAAGACGCAGACACACTACCATCATTAGCTGTCAGCAGCTCATTCTCTGTGTTGTAGGCAAATTCCCATATGCCGTCATCGGTTAGACTCCCGTTGTCATCGTAGTCATAGGAAGATCCTCCAACAGTCGGATACTGGTTGAGCGAGTTCGCTGTGCCATAGGTAGCCGTCTCGTTCTCGGTGGGCATCCACATGAATGCATCGTTGTCCACACCCTTGTCGATCAACTGATGGACAGCATCGTAACCGTAGGTGAATTTGACGGAACTGTCATCGAAAGTATGTTCTAACTCCTCCAGATTGTTTGCGAGATCGAACGAATACTCAGTTTCTACGCCATTTTCGTAAACAATTGCCGTCCGACGTGAGAGATTGTCATACGAAAACTGAATTGCGCTAGTCATTGAGCCGTTGAGTTTGATGTCCGTCAAACGGTCGAGTTCGTCGTATACTCGGTCTACGAAGTACGAGCCGGGCCAAATCGTACGAGTAACATTCCCGTTTTCATCCAGTTGATGTTCTACCTCTTTGCTGTCCGGATACTCCTCTTTGAAGAAGCGTCCAGCCGTGTCGTGGTAGCGCTTGAAGGCACCTGTTGATGGGTCGCCTGACACAACAGGTTTACTAATCTCTGTCGGGCGACCAGCGAGATCGTAGTCGAAGCTCACTGTCGCCATTCCATCCGGCGCCTTGGAGGTCACACGATTGAGTACATCGTATTGGAAATCAATTTCAGCACCAGACCGGGTCCTCAAAATCAGGAGATTATCATTCGCATCGTAAGATGAGTAACTCTCAAAGCTGGAATCAGGGAAGGTTTGCGTCTTCAGCCGATCGAATCCATCGTATTCATACTCAGTGACGTTGTTACGAGCGTCCTTGAGCGTCTCCAAGAGTCCATTATCCGTATAAGTTAGTGTCTTTGACACTACATTGCTCGGATCCGTTTCCGTGTAGAGTCTGTTGAGCTCATCATATGCGAATTCGGTTTCGCGCAGCTCCGCATCAATTATTTTTGCCACCCGGTCACGATCATCATACTCATACGATGTCACGTTCGATTTCGGATCTGTAAGCGTCTCGCGTTTGCCAGTCAATGTGTAGCTCATCTGAGTTGTCTGCCATGGATGGCTCACATCGCCAGTCTCCCGCTCGACCCTGATGAGCTTGCCGTTGAAGTCGTACGTCCTCTTTGTTTGGAACTCGAAGGGCTCCGGATCGGTTTTCTTGATGTGACGTCGTTGCAGATCGAACTCGAATGTTGTTGTGTTACCCCGCGGATCAGTGGCGGAGATTACATCCCCCCGGCTGTT
>CAYTDR010000929.1:0-3598 GCA_964436185.1 uncultured Candidatus Obscuribacterales bacterium
CACTTTGGACAAACAGCTGCTGAAGACCGCGAGCATTAAAGAAATTGACGAGCCAAAAGCTCATTGAAGAGTGGAGATCAAGCGTGATGTCACCGATGGAAACACGGGCAGAAAATACCGAGAAAAAGCCAGTTTTGGCCATGCTTCGCAAAAACTTCTGGGGAGTTGTCACTCTGGTTGTTGTTGTTGCCGCCTGCGTCATCATTGTGCAAGTTTTTAAAAAGCCCGGACAGATGAGTGTCCTGGAGTCTCAAGCAATGGATATGAGCGTGATGGTTCCCCCGAAAGGGGCTGTACCCGTTGCAATTGCGAAAGTGGTGACCGAGCCTATTTCAGGTTCCATGACTTATACAGGCTCCGTTCAAGCCTACAATGACGAAGATGTCTACCCGCGGGTCACAGGCAAAGTCACAAAGATGCCTGTCTATCCCGGTGACATCGTACGGGCCGGTCAACTTCTTGTTCAGCTCGATCCGGCCGACAATTCTGAATATTCAGCAAAACGTCAAGAAGCGCATAGCGCTGAAGATGCGGCGATGCACAATGCCGGTATCGCGAAATCCGAATTTACTGAAAAGAAGTATGAGTTGGAGGCCACAAAGGAAGCACAGGGGGCTTCGGAGAAGGCACTTTCTGAGGCGGAAGCTAATCTGGCTTACTGGAAGCCCGAGGTTGAACGACAAAGCGCCTTGCTGAAATCGCAAGTCGTCTCACTTGATGAATACCAAAAAGAACTAGCACAACTGAATGTTGCACAAGCCCAAGTCGAGCAAGCGCAAGCGAAGTTACGAGAATCGAAGAACAGACGACTGGCAGCACAAGCGGCTCTCGATACGATGATTCATCATGTTGGACACCAGTACTCTCAATCAAAGCAAGCACAAGCAGTCCTGAAAAGTGCCACCATTTACGAGAAATACACAAGAATTCTGGCGCAAGAAAATGGTGTAGTAATAAAGCGCCTCATCAGCCCTGGGGTCGTTGTCAGTCCAGGGATGATGCTGCTTAAGGTCGCATATGTCAAACAAGTGCGTGTGCAAGCAGAGGTGGCAAGCGATGATGCCAATCGCATCAAGCTTGGAAACAAAGTCTATATCAAAGGTTCGCAAAACTCTCAAGATGAGGTTGTTGCCGCAATCACCTCAATATTTCCTGCTGCCGATCCAACCAGTCGAAACTTCACTGTGGAAGCGCTTGTGGACAACATCGCTAGTGCGGCTCTTCGGCATGGGAAACAGATTGACAGCACAGCTGCGTATAAATTTCTCCCCGGACAGTATGTCGTGATGAGGATTTCTACTGGCGAGCGAGAAGGGCTGACAGTGCCGACTTCAGCAATTCTTTGGAGAGAAGGCAAGGCTCAGGTTTGGAAAGCTAGCTCGTCTGCGATGCATGCAGGCGCGACTAAATATCAATGTCCGATGCACCCGGAAGTGATCTCTGATAAACCCGGCAAATGTCCAAAGTGCGGCATGGATCTGAAGCTCGTTCAAACAAAAAAACAATCAGCGCCAGTGAAAAAACAATACACATGCACCATGCATCCTGAGGTAATCAGAGACGCTCCTGGTAAATGTCCCAAGTGCGGTATGGATCTCGTTCCCAAGGATTTAGGAAGTAAGAACGAAGCTCATCTGGTTGATGTCGAGATTGGACTAACAAATGCCGACAGAACGGAAGTCGTTAAGGGGTTGAGCGAAGGTGATGAAGTTGTCTACGCCGGCCACGCCAACCTTCAACCCGGCATGTCGGTTGTAGCAACTGAATGGGGTAAAGCCGGACCAATCGACTTACATTCAGCCTCTCAAGTTCAGGGAAACCGACTGGATGCAGGAAACAATTGGACCCATGAAGAAATGTCCGGTGCTCTCATGCTGAAAGTGTCACTGGAGCCGGCCAAGGGTGGAAGCAATTGGATCATCGTGAAAGTCGACAAGCATGGGGGTGGTGTCGTATCCGGTGCACCCATTACGATCAAAACTTCCATGCCAGGCATGGGAGATATGGCCGGTCCAGATTTGAAGGGAAACACGGGGATGAATGGAGAAGCTCGACTGGAAAGCAATCTCTCCAGTGGCTTATGGCGCCTTAAGATCACGGTTTTGCCCAGCGGTTCAGCTTCAGTAGACATCACAGTTGATGTGGAGGTGCCATAGCAGTGACCACTGGCGATCTCAAGAACACTCGCCCTCAAGAGCCCTCGCAGCACCATCGTGGGTTTAACGTGACTGCGTGGTCTATTGAGCACCCGTACACAATAGCGGCGTTTTTTCTGGCTATGGTTCTTCTGGCATTTGTGGCTATCGGTTTCTACATGCCCAAGCGTCTTATGCCGTACGTGCAAAGTCCGATGATAGGCGTGATCAGCATGCAGCCCGGCTTATCGGCTGAAGAGATGGAGACGTTCATTAGTAAGCCCATTGAAGAGCGGATGGTCGATATTCGCGGTGTTCGTTTCATACGCTCCACATCGCAAGAAGGCTTTTCAATGGTCTCTCTTGAGTTTCCTTACGGCACCGATATGAAGAGAGCACTGGTGGAAACACAGGCGCTCATGAATGTTGTTCAAGCTGATTTGCCGGTTACTGGTGCTAACTTGAAACCCAGCTGGGTTCTTTTTATCGATCCTCTAAACTTGCCGGTTTTGACGTTCAACCTGACGGCTCCAGGCTGGGATCCGGTTCGGCTTCGTGAACTGGCTGACAATGAGATCACTAACCGGCTGAAAAGGGTGCCTGACGTGTGGTCAGTTTACGCGTTCGGTGGCTACAAGCGGCAGTTACAAGTCCTTGTCGACAGGAATAAATTGGCGGGCTTTGGTCTCTCCATCCTCGATGTTCGAGATGCAGTTGACAGGCAAAATGTGGCAAAACCAGCAGGACGACTCACTTACGGCGGTGGTGAATCAATTGTCCGAATTGACACTCTTGCTCGTGGACCACAACAAGTCGAGAGTTATCCATTGAAATCGGTCGGAAACCGCGTGATCTATGTGAAAGACGTGGCGCGGGTAGTGGACACGTATTGGGAGAAGCGAGCGGCCTACCACCATGTTCACAGAGACAAAGTCGAGCCGGGAATTGAAATTAGTGTTATCCAGACGCCAGAGGCCAGCTCTCCGATTGTAATCACCGGTATCAAAAAAGAAATAGCTGCGCTGGAGAAGGACTATCCCGGCATTCATTTCGAGATCAGCTATGACAATTCACATTTTGTTGGCATTTTGATGCGCAACATGTTGGAAGAGCTGGGCATCGCGATTGTGCTTACTGGCATTGCGGTGCTTCTCTTTCTTGGGGAGTGGCGCGCCACGCTCATTTCGATGATCACAATTCCCATCTCTTTATCAATGGCAGTTCTGGCGTTAATCCCGATGGGAATGACGCTCGATAGTTCTACATTGATAGGTCTGCTTCTTTCTATCGGGCGACTGGTGGATGATTCCATAATTGATATTCATGCAATTGAGCGGCATCTTCGCATGGGTAAAGATCCAAAGTCAGCCACTATCGATGGTATCACCGAGGTAAGGCTGGCTGTAGCGGCTTCGACCCTGGTTCTGATTCTTGCTTTAGCACCGCTTCTTTTCTGTGGTGGC
>CAYTDR010000930.1:0-3596 GCA_964436185.1 uncultured Candidatus Obscuribacterales bacterium
CGGGCAGACCTCAATGTCGAGGCCCGAATCCCGAGTCGATGCGTGAAGGTCTTGAGGGTGTAAAGTTCGTCCGGGTTGATCACGCCTGCTGAGATGTTCTCGACGGCTGCCATGTTGTGAACCTTTCCTGCTGGTTGGTGAATTGAACTTCCACCAACAGCAGGCCCCGTCACAACTACTCTCAAGAATCTTCAGATGCTCCCTAAGCACCAGCATGGTAAGGGCTTAGGAATGCCTCGAAAATTTTATCTGCATCCGTATTTCCTCAAAAACTGACTATTCAGTTTCTGATTCGTCAGAAATTTCGTCGTCCTCGTAAACAGCGTCTATTGTTGTGCTTCCATCCGGATTTTGAGTGGCCAATCCACGACGAAGCTTGCCCTTAAAAAGACTTCTGTATTTCGTCATGCCGCTCGGTCCATAGATTTCCTTCATTCGGCGGTTTACTCGCGACGTTAAGGGTTCACCGGACTCCGAAAACCATTCCAGTGCGATTGCAAGTTGCTTTTCCGTGAGCGGCTTCTTCGCCTTCTCACCATATTTTGCAACATTATGACGTTCTACCAACAAACTCTTTAGAAGAAATACATCGTCCTTGATCGTTCGAGATCTGGATCTCTTCCTCGCGGGACGTTTGACGAGACCTGGATTCTTTGATTTTGGTCCGCGAACTTGGTCCAGCATGAAGACCAGAATGTCCACGGCTGCCACCGAGGCCAAGATGAAATCTCCACACATCGTTCTTTCCCCCGGAAGGAAGGCACCGATGATATCGGGACACCACCTTTTGGTTTCGTCTGTGTAGGTTTTCAGGAAATCAGAAACGTAGTCTCCAGTGTCCCCCTGTCGAATTAGGGCAGGACGAGGATCACACGACTCCGGCCATTTCCCATCGGACCATGGGAATGATGTCACTTCATCGAGAAGACCTATGTACTCAACATTTGCCTGGAGGTAGGGGGCATCAATCTCCCACGCCAGGTAGTAGACGATGTTCGCCCAAGTCGCCAAATCCGAACATGCCGCGTTCCTGGGGTACGTCAGTTGGAATCGCGGGAGCAGTCCTTTGGGAACGTCTATCAGCCAATGCTCGATTCGACTCAGGGTTTGTGTCAGCCGGATGCATATTTCCTTTGACCCATGGAAGAATTGAGCGTGATATTTGCAATCGTAGGCTGGCATTTCGACAATCGCGGCCCTTGGCTGTCTGTCATCAGCCGCCGCGACGTTTTCGATGACTTCGCTGATCTCGTCCTTGGTGTAGAACGGCGACATCAAAATGCTGTGATAGATCGGCATACCAATCTCAAGATGCTTCCGAAGTTCGTCTCGGAACCGCAGGAATGGTGTCTTCCAGTCGGAGTTTGCCATGAATCTACTCGCCCCAACGCTGTGAGTTTCAGTGGAGGCAAAGCATCAGGCGTACTCGCAGCCAGCCGACCGATTGGAATCAAAGGCCCTGCATCAACTCGGACAGGCTCATCTTGAGGGTCCTGGCGATGAGATCGATGTTCCTCATTGCCAAGTTTCGCTCCCCGCGTTCGATCCCGCCCATGTAGGTCCGATCCAGACCGCATTCAGCAGCAAACGCCTCTTGAGACAGGCCCTTCGCCCGTCTCAATTCCCGGACTCGTTGTCCGAAGCGTTTCAGAATGTCGCCTGCTTTGCCCATGCTGCTAAGAGTGAGCATTGGCCGACTTTCAATCCACGGGCTATGAGTATCATCCGGCGGTGCCGTTTCATAAGATGGTTGACGTCGAGGACGGACATTGGTGATCGAAGAACTTTGCTCCGACCTAGAAAATCATGGTGTTCTGGCTTGGGGCACCATACGCCTAAGTATCCTTGAGGTGCGAGCATGGTTCGTCGTTATTTATCGGACGACCTTGTCAGAATGCTTGTGGAGGCCCCGTTCTGGCCCCAAGTCGTCGCAGACAGGCAACTTCATCCCGAGATTCGGAATGGCAAGGTCACGGTCTACTACTCGGGCTGTGCCATCATGCGAGAGTTGAATCTGCGGAACGGTCAACTGGTCTGCTCTGTGAGCTTGAAACACGTCCCTTTTGATTCAGATGCCTCTTGTGACACCAAGCTCGTATGCACAAATGAGCTCGGTCTCCAATTTGAGCCAACGCCCAAGGCAATACCTCTTGGACTTGGAATTCCGAAAGTGATTGCAGCCTACAAGGCAGCTGCTCGAATTCGGCCAGAACAACAATTGCTTGGTGCCGTGTTGAATCATTCTGCCAACCAAGGCATTGTCATTGATCAGGAAATCGCATTTCCGGGAAACAAAGATCGGATCGACCTTTGCTATTTCGATTCCATCATAAAGAAGTTGGCCTTTGTTGAAATAAAGCGAGTCGATGACACGAGGCTCCGCTCCATTAGCGGAAACCCCCCAGAAGTGCTGTCTCAGCTTGGGAATTACGCGGGTCGATTTGATGCTGCTGGGCCGCAGATTCTTGCTGCATTCCGCCAGGCAATTTCGTTGAAGCGAAGACTTCAACTTAATGCCCGTGTAGATCGGATTCCTGAGATCGATCCGCAGGAGCTCTTGATGCGACCAATTCTTGCGATCGGAGGATGTGATGATGGGGCGGTTGCCTCAATCCTCAATGGTGATGGTTGTTGGAAACCACTGATGGACGGGCTTCCTAGAGTCGCTGCGGGACTCTACCTCTTCGGGAATAGAGGATTTACTTTAGGGCTTAGACCAGGTGGGCAGACCCGCGTGTGGCTAACGAGGACTGCCTAAGAGATTTGTTCTGCAAATCAGAATTTTCAGGGGATGACCAGAGTTTCTCCATCTGCCAGTTCCTTCACGTTTGGTGAAAAGCTCTTGAACTTGTCTGGTTCAAACGTGTGGATCGGAATGATCGTTTTGGCCCTGATCTGTTCTACTAAGTCGATGATATCGTCGTAGAAGATGTGGCCGCTCGTATGGCCTTCGATCAGGTCGCCATTGGCATTTGCAAGTGCCGTTTTCACGGACTGCCAGTCAGCTTTGTCCAGGTAACCACTCCAGCGGGAGTACAGGCATTGTGAACCATCCGGCAGACTACCACCGAAATCGCTCTCCAGCATGCTGGGGCGGAAGAGCATCACATACTGAGACGGATTGGATCTGATTTCTTCCATCCCAATCCTGGCGGGCGACATCAAAAGAAAATGCTTTTCAAGTTGTTTTTTCTCGTAGTTCTCCTCGAAGAACTTTGGGAAGAAAACTTTCACTCCTTCTGTGGACTCGGGTCTGGGAACCGGAGTCTCTGAGGCGATTAAGTGCATCACAAATGCGGTGTAGGCATCCGCGATGAAGACTCGATTGGTTTTCTTCGCAGCCCGGAAGAAGCCGACCAGTCGGTCCACATGCTGAGGTGAGAAGGACGCTAGGACCAAACCGGTTGCCCGCTGAATGTGTCGGACGATCTCGTCTTCCAGTTCGTATTCGTTCTGACCTCGATGATTGGGATGACTGATGTGAGTGCCTTCCATCAGGAACACGTCGATGGAACGATTTTGAACAGCTTCGATCAGTGAGCGGTGCATGCCTGGTTTTCGACCGTGCATCCGCAGATCACCGGAGTAGAGAACCG
>CAYTDR010000931.1:0-3587 GCA_964436185.1 uncultured Candidatus Obscuribacterales bacterium
CTGTATGAACGCATCGCTGTCCAGTGAATACTGAGTTCGCGATTGCATGATATCAAATTGAGTGGCGGTTCCGGCCTCATACATGTGGGTATTCACATCGACCAAAAGCTTGGAAAGCGACAGGGCATGCGCTCGTATCCGCAAGATTGCATCCTGCAAGACAAGCTCGACGTATCGATTGTAGACATTTAGCAATGAATCATTGATTGTCGATTCGTAGGCATGCCGCCAACCAGCATTCCTGTAGGCTTGTGCGATAGCGCTGTACATCACGCTGCCACCCTCGAAAACAGGATATGTAACTTGGGTGGAGAACACTTCCGCACCCGCCGAGATCGAGCCCGGTGAAATTTTTGAGCCCGTCAGGTTGTATCCCAGATTGAAGCTTGGAAGAAATGAAGCCAGATTCGCAAACAGCTGGTACTTCTGGTAGTTCCAACTCTCTTTCGAAATCCTGATTGGCAGGTTATGCCTCAGAGTCTCAATAAGGGCGTGCCTGAGAGTAATGCTCTCGTCATAAGAGGCCTCCAGCTTGATCAGTCTTCCGGGTTTAAAGCTTCCGCTAGATGGCAGGGGAAACGGCTCCAGATCCAATACCGCATTCTCGGCATGATTGGTAGCGAACTCCTCAGGCAAAGGAAGTCTGCGAGCGAAGCCGGTCTTGCCGTCTTCTATCGCGCGTGGAAGAACGCGCTCTGCGCTGCTAAAAACGGACTGCTTCTCATCATCTGCCCCGGTGCTCGCAATTCCAGCCTGCGCAATAGAAAGCAGCATGGTCAGCGCCACTATGCGAAAACACGCTGATTGCCACATTCTTGACATTAACAGGTAAGGAGATGCGCCGCCAATAACCGATACATTCTCGCAAGAAAGATATGTTCGAGCAAGCGCCTGCGCATATGTAAGTCGGATAGCTCGATCATCGGATACGATTGTCAGGCGCGACTGGGAGCGGCTTTCGGCAAGAGCTGTCAAGCCCTAAACCAGTGACTGCTGCTGGCAGAGATAGTAATACAGTCCCTTTTCTTTGATGAGACAATCGTGCTTGCCTGACTCGACAATTTTTCCTTTATCAATAACCAAAAGCTGGTCGGCCATTCTTACCGTCGAGAGCCGATGCGCCACCACAAACATCGTGCATCTGGAGCGCATGTTTTCCATACAGTGCTGAATTCTTGACTCCGTCTCAGAGTCCATACCCGAAGTAGCCTCATCGAAAATCAAGATGGGCGGGTCGTGGAGAATGGCTCTGGCAACTGCCATACACTGCCGTTGCCCGCCAGAGAAGTTGGATGCGCCTTCTGAAAGAACACTCTCGTATCCGGAGGGAAGGTCAGAGATAAATTCGTTGGCACCGGATATAGTGCAGGCTCTTACAATCTCTGCCATGCTGGCGTCCGGCTTGTAGAAGGCAATGTTCTCTCGAATAGTGCCACGGAAGTAGTAATCGTGTTGCGAAACTACGCCGATACTCTGGCGATATCCTGTCAGTGCAGTCTTGGAAAGATCATGTCCATCAATATATATGCGCCCTTCGGTGGGCAGATAGAGACCCTGTATCAGGCGCAAGAGAGTGGTCTTGCCGGAACCGGTTCTACCGACGATACCAATCATCTGTCCAGGTTTCGCCTCGAAAGAGACGTTGGTCAGTGCATTGGCAGACTCGCGACCGCTGTACCGGTACGTCACGTTATCAAACCGCACGTGTCCCTTCACCTCGCTGATATGAATTTTATTAGCAGGATTGAGCTCTTCAGGACTTTCCAACAGTACATCCGACAAACCCTCCAGAGCAACGCTTACGTTTTGGAAAGCGTACGAGAGTTCCGCCACTCGAATGAAGGGATTGGCGATCATCGACACAAGCATGTTAACTGCCATCAACTGGCCGATCGTGAGAGACTTCTCGATCACCATGTGCGCACCCAACCACAAAATCACCACTTGTCCCGCTACCTGAATGACTTTGACCAGCGCTGATACTGTGCTTTTCGCGACGAGCTCCTGAAACCGGACATTCAATCTATCTACGAACAACAGCTCCCACTTCCATCTGGTCCGCCTCTCCGCGGCAGCAGACTTGACCCTTTCTATTCCACGAATCGCCTCTACAAGGAAAGACTCTGCTGCAATCTGCTTGTCATAAGCTTTTCGGCTGAGCCCCTTCAGCGTAGGCATATAACAGGCAACCATTGCCCCGAGGCAGAGAACATAAACAGTCGTGACTAGTCCGAAGGTGAAATTGTAGAAGTAGATGAAGACGAGGAAAACTATCGCCATGAAAAGGTCGAGAACAGCAAGCGCGCCATTACCGGCGAAGAACTGAACAACAGAAGCGCTTTCTCCAAAACGTGTAAGAAGATCACCCGTGGAGTGTTTGTCAAAGAAAGTGAAGGGAAGGCTCAGAAGTCGCTTGAACAGCTCAGAAAAGAGAGTCAGGTCGGCCTTGAGAGCGAGAAACTCAAGCGTGAACTCACGGATGAATCCCATGGTCGCTTGAAAGAGCGTGACGATCACCATGCCGATGAGCAGCATAGTTAACATGTTCAAGTCTTGATGCACAATAACCTGATCGAGCACCACTTGTGTGAAAACAGGTGTAACGATCATGAGCAACTGATACACGAGACTGGTGACGACGATATCTCGCACCAGAAGCTTATGAGGAGCAATTATCGGTTTAAAAGTTCCAAAAAATGGTCTGGTTTCAATGTTTTTTCCAAACTCCACCGACGGTACCAGCTCCAGGGCACTGTTCGAAAAGTCTCGGGTGAAAACGTCTCGTTCGATCCGCTCCAGCCCTGTGCCCGGATCACCTACCACCGCATATGATGCGTTGATCTCATAAAGAACTACGAAGTGGTTCTGTTTCCAGAAACAGATGAGCGGCGGCTTTAACTTCATCAATCCGGCATAGGTCGTGTGGACGCCGCGGCTGAAGAATCCCAGCTGCTCCGCAGCATCTGACAGCTCGCCCATACTGGTGCCACCGCGACCTGTCTCGCACATCTCTCTCAGTTGGCTCAAACTGACCGCTTTTCCGAAAAACAGACAGATCATATGCAGACAAGTGATACCACATTCCAATTCGCTTCGTTGATAAACAATCGGATATTTCCTTAACGAGCGCCGTAACTTCGGCAGCAGTCCCTCGTCCTCTATGACCTGATGTGCCGGCTCTACTACACTGTGTTCGTCCACGCGCGCGATCAGATCTTCTTTTTCTTCGAACTTTGCCAGTCCGTGTGTCTCACGTAGAAGCGCGGAATCGAAACCGGATGTGAGTTCCGGCTGAACTTCGCGAATCTCCTTGTATGTATTCTCTGAAATCCGCAGCAATTCGCCAGGTTCTACGGCTTGAATATTCTTGAACGCAGCCGATTGAAAGGGGGCCATTCTACCGTGAGTGAACCAATCACCCTGTTGCAGTGTCAGCGAAGAGCCGTTCTGTTCGGTTTTAATTGCACCGGAAAGGAGAATGAAGATCTCATCGGCTGCACCAGTCTGAGCGAAAACTTCTCCGGATTTGAACGGCGTGTGCGCTGCCTGGCTGAGAAACGGTTTAAGTAATTGAAAATCCAGTTCTC
>CAYTDR010000932.1:0-3139 GCA_964436185.1 uncultured Candidatus Obscuribacterales bacterium
CGGCATTCATAGACGGCACATCGTGGAGAAGGGAGTGACATGCTCCGACCTGGCCACTGAGGCGGCGCAAAAGCTCCTCGATAACACGGGAGTGAAACCGAGCGAAATCGATTTGATTCTCGTGGCGACAATTACTCCTGATATGACGCTGCCAGCAACCGCGTGCCTCGTTCAAAATCGAATCGGAGCACTCGGAGCCTGGGGATTTGATATTTCGATTGCCTGCTCGGGCTTTCTTTATGCCACGCAGGTAGCGGCCCAGTTCATTGCTACCGGCGCTCACAAAAAAGCTATCGTAATCGGCGTTGACGTCATGTCTTCGATCATCGATTACACCGACAGGCAAACCTGCATCATATTTGGTGACGGCGGCGGCGCTGTGCTTCTAGAAGCGGCCGAGCAGGACGAAGACGCGGGTTTTATCGACTTCATTCACGAAGTGGACGGATCGGGCGGAGAACACCTCTGCCTGCCTGCAGGCGGCTCGAGAATGCCAGCTTCCCATGAGACAGTCGATCAACGCCTCCACTACGTCAAGCAAGACGGGAAAATCGTATTCAAGTATGCGACCAGAAAGATGCCGGAGCTTTGTGTCCGGCTCATGGAGCGCAATGGTATCACCGGTGATGATATAGACTTGTTTATCCCACACCAAGCAAATCTACGAATCATCTCATCAGCCGTTGAACGAATCGGGATTCCGATGGAGCGAGTATTGGTAAACATCGAAGAGTTCGGAAATACCACCGCCGGCACGCTGCCCATCGCCATAGAAACAGCTGTGCAAACAGGCAGAGTGAAAAAAGGCAGCCTCGTTCTGTTCGCCACTATGGGCGCAGGATTCAGCGCCGGAGCCGCCCTCGTGCGCTGGGGCTATTGAGCTGCAATCACTCATTAATTGAGTAGGCAAAGTGCAGAGCGGATCTCAAGATTTTAGATCTGAGCGAGTAATATTCGATACCTGAATGTGAAAGCGCGTGCGATGTCATCGAACAGATGGATAATTCCGAGGTTGCACTCTAAGCGCTCATGCTGATGGTGCGCCCCTCATCTGGCGAAAGTAAATCGAGATCCTTCAGATCAAATCGGCGGAGGTTGAGGTCGTCATAAGTTCGAAAATAGAGAACTCGGTTGGTAAGATCTTTTATGATTGCCCACTGGGTGTAATCAGATATGGTGGCATCATTCTCGTCTGGACGCACGTTGCCTTTGGGAATATCGACAGCGTTTAAGACATGCTGAGCGAGAATAATGCCGGAACTAGCGTCCAGAGCCTTTTGTGCAAAATTGAGCAAAGACGTTGTCCGGACAAATCTTGACGGTGGGGTCCAGTCGCCTGGTATTCCGAGGAAACCACCGCCTTGTCCCGGGACATTCAAGACCGTGCCGTGGAACTGCGTCGGTTTCGGATTGTTTGGGCTTATATGAAGGTAATTTCGCAGATTGGTCATGTGCCAGTCGAAAGTCGGAGCATTGGTGAGAACTCCGTTGGGATTATCGAAAATCCTTTTCTCACCGTCCGTGAACTCTACGACAGCATTCTTTCCATGCGCATCATGCAATGCAATATGCACCGTCGGAATAGCACCCATGGCTTCCAGAACATCGGAGACGATTCTGACTTCAGATAGCTTATCAACGCATTCTCCAACCGTCGAACAGGTGCCCAAAAGCCAGCCACCAACGTCAAGAACGTCAATTGCGATTTTGGTATCGTTTTTCGAGGCGGATTCATATTTGGTATCAGGCATCCATAATAAGCCCAGTGACAGACCTGCGGTATTGAGCCCGTCAAGAGCCACATCCAGGTGGTATCCATCTGCTGCTATAAACGCAAATGATGATGTCCATTGCAAGCCCCTGACACCATGAACAGGTTGCCCTTGCCGCTCCTCGCCTTTAGCATGGATTCGAAATCGACTCTGAAGGTCAACAGCCCATTCCATTGACCGTCCTACGATGACCGAGTCATCTTCCGTTACTACCTGAAAATCTGTACACACAATAGTGTCTCCGTCTGAAATTCGCGAACGCAGTTTATGCGCGCAGGAGAAGTATATCAAAGGAGCGATGCACCGTCTCCCCCATCTCGACGAAGTCCCTGTCCGCCTCAAGATGCGGCTATCCATGCGGGGTTCGTCATATGTTATAGTGACCGCACGTTCCACTAACGACCGCCGGCATGGTAATGATAAAACTAGCCAGTCTATTTCGATTGCACAAACTAAACCTCTTCACGTTCACTGCAGTATTATCACTGTCACTGCTGCACGCGGAGTCGGCAGGCGGCTATATAGCCGACTACACACCCGTAAGTCCGAAAGACAGAAAGCATGTAATCAGGCTGGAATCCATTTCAGAAGCTGTACTGAAGGAGGGAAAGGAACTCAAGGTTGGCAGCGCCTCGCTACGCCTGCCAGAAACCGGCAATGACCTGGAAATCTATGGAAAGACTACTGACGGACGAACATGGAAGATTTCGAAGCAATACTATGGACTAGGTACGTGCATCCTCAAGCAGGACCTCGATAAGAATGGTGTCGAGGATATTGTCTTGATTCAATCGACAGGCGCTTGCGGCATCGCACCACCAGCGGTATTAACAACGCTCTTGTTCGACCGCAAGCACCAACCGTTTCCGATGGAAGTAACAGGTTACTTTGCGGCAAACGATCACGCCTGGGAAGCAAAAGAACAGTATGGAACGGTAGAGGATCTAGTGCGGATAGGCTCAGATCCCCGTGCAGTCCTAATTTGCAATCAGTTGGATTACGCTATTTTAGGCGGACGCAATCGATCCTTCTGGAGAACAATCCTATATCGCTGCGAAGAAGGGCGATGGAAACGGATGAATAGTTACAATTCAAATTCACAACCAATGCTCGTTCGATACACATTCAAGGCCAATAAGAAAGTAATCAGCACGCCGGTTCCAGCACTAAAACGTTTCGACGATATTCAGTTTACACGCAGCCAGGAGTCAACTTGTAAAAATGCAAGAATCGATGCTGCAGAGTTCGAGCAGAACGGATCGCTCAAATGCTTAACGCTGTCCGGACGCCGCTTCCAAGATGGTGAACGAAACTTCGCCTTCACTTATCTGATCCACTCAGACGCAAAAAAGAACATTGAGATGGTT
>CAYTDR010000932.1:3149-3584 GCA_964436185.1 uncultured Candidatus Obscuribacterales bacterium
TTTGCTCCAACTCAGATGCGTTCGGTAGCATCCTGAAAAAAGCTGCCGAAGAACACACCAGGGTGAAGTTTTTTGCGCCTAATGAAAACAGGCTTCCGCTCTACATCTGGCAGTTAGACAATTGATGCGGACTATTACTTCGGTGTTTTTGAGGATTGCCAAATTATCTCGAACATTTCTTTGTGCATGTGAATGACGCTCGTATTGTTGAGCATGATTGCATCGACAGGCGGCATTAGTTGATGAAAAACAACACACTGGGGAGTGATGATCAAATTTGTCGTAACAGACATTCCAACAGGCAGAACTCGAAGTCTGCCAACATACGCATCATCCTGCGATCGTTTCAGAGCTGTGTTGGAATGGACGGTCAGGATGCGCAAGCGAACCTGCTTTCGCGCCCGGCGCCGCGCGAAGGAAGCGAAGAATCGTGCA
>CAYTDR010000933.1:0-3577 GCA_964436185.1 uncultured Candidatus Obscuribacterales bacterium
AGTTCGAGTTCGGTCTGTTGCGGTGAGCTGGTCTGAGCCATCTCTGTCGCGCCGTACGGTTCGATCAGAGAGATTTCGTTGCTCAGGTAACTGCTGAAACGCTGATAATGTTCCACCAACGAAAGCCATTGAATAGGCATTCTGGATTCGGTCATCGAAGTTAGCGAATTTCTGATTAAAGAGAAGTGAACGCGTATCAGCACCGATCATACCTGCGGGCGCCCCGGCACCTGCGCCGATAGCAATCTCGGAGACCACTCGTCTGGCGCCTGTCATGGAGGACAGCGAGGTGCCGGCCAACTGGCGCAAACCGATACTGCCGGAACTCAATGCGCCGAACGTCAAAGCACCGACTGTCCCATTTTTCAATCTGGCGGTCCAGAAGTCACCATCTTCCGGTCTCACTGGACGCGCAACGAAGTCGAATCCGAAGCCAGTAATCAGGCTTTCTCCAATTGCCGTCGATGCCCGATTGGATCGCAACCAATTTAGTCCGACGGCTCCTTCGGCGCGGGAGATAGGCAGTCCACACGCGTTCATGGCACCACGAGTGGTTCGCGCAGCCAAAAGAAAGGGTGCCACTACTCCCAGTGCACCACCAATTTGCTGAGCGTGCCATTCGGGACTGCCAAAAGGACGCCTTTCAGGAGGAGATATCAGCGTGCATCTTTCAGCGAGGCTCGTATTGCTTGCTCGATCTACTAACTGGAGAACTCCAGTTACAGGAGACTGCAGACCAGCATAAACCAGCGCATGTCCGAAGTCTGTTGCAACATTCCCAGCTCTCTCGGCAGAACTCGTGTGACAAGCCAAGGCGTCAACCAGCAATTGATCCCGTATGCACGCGGGACGCGCTTCTACCCCGCTGTCTGGGAATGACTCGTTTCGTTCCGACACTTTATACTGTCCCTGGCAGAACGGATGCTGATTATTTAGTCGCTCCAGTATAGTAATTTCACTGCAGTGAACCAGCAATGGTGGATCTACTGCTTTTGCTGTCCGAAAGCTAGACTATTTCTCAGGTTTTGGATATCTGCGAACTAGAGATTTGGATATCGATGGAAATAATTTGACTGGGATCGAGAAGTGGAAGACACTGATTATTTAACACCAGACGAGTTAAAAGCAACTTTCAGGTCGGCGGATCTAGAATTCTGTAATGGTGCTGTTCAGACTGCTTTGAGCGGCAAGTAGTTATAGATTTGGATTCATATCATGGAGCAACGCATATTTCCGAACGACATCGTTCAGTCGCGGGTACAAATGAACAGGACAGACCTTCTGAGACACCATATGCCATCGGTGGAAAAATCATTCGTATCGCAACTAGCGTTGCGCCTGCAGAAGGACGTGGACAATTTCCTCGAATCGAACAAATCGCTACCGCGCCCTTTCAACCTATTTGAAACAACAATGGAGGCGAGAAGTGAGGGACGATTTTACCGAGCCAAAATCTCTATCTCTGTTTTCTACAAACAAGGAAGAGTGGCACCATACTTTGAATACACATTCCTCGGGCCAGAGCCGAACCAAGCTCCTGACGTCATAACAGCTTTTAAGGAGTTGTCCGAGATTCTCGCTGATGCAGAACCGGTAATTCACTCGGTGGAGGTCACATACCTCGACAAATCACTAGATAGCGGTGATGAGTTATTCATTGCCGCGCACCATTCATGGTGCGAACTTTTCGGCGTCGATCCTGCTTCCAATCCGATCGATCCTGAGTTTAATCTCCTTCACTTTAAGGTTGCGGAGCTTTCCAAAACACTATTGCCATACTTGTCGAAGGGAAAGGATGGCGTACGATATTGGAACGCCCTTTCTCAGGATGAAAGACGCTTGGTCGACATCCGCGATTTGGATCTCCATGGACAATCTTTGTCGGAGGTACAGCTCAGTCTTGGACAAATTCAGAATTGCAATTTCGATAATGCATCACTTAAAAAAGCTAAGTTTCAGCATGCCGAGATTTGCAACTCGTCATTTGTCTCGGCAGATCTCCAAAAGGCGAACTTGGTCGGCATTGAGGCTCACGACGTCAGCTTCTCCAGAGCAGATATGCGACAGGCTGTCCTTACTGTCGCGAAGTTAGAGGCAGTAAATTTTGAACAAGCAAATCTCTCGGGTGCCACGATGTCGGACTGCGATCTGCGTAACGCAAACCTAGTCTCGGCGAACCTGAGTGCTGCGAAGTTAGACGGTGCCAACCTGTGTGGTGCAGATTTATCCGGTTGCGATGTCAGCGAAACCATAGTCGACAAGGCAACTTTCGATGAACACTCGGTTTTTCCACCTGATCTGGTTCAATGGCCAAAAATGAAATGGGTAGGAAATGGAACGAACCCCTTCAAGGCCGCCGGCAATAAGTCGGTTCCATTCGGCGATCTAGACTTCGAAGGAATGATCAAAAACCTGAACATTAGACTAGACAAAACCAGAGTTAAGAATGCGCTTTCCATGCTGAAGAAAGACGTTTTTCAGCTCTATCACGAAACCAAGGACGAATGCGTTGCTGGCATCGTCAAAAGCCAAACTGATCCTGACCTGCTATACGCCTGCCACATCTCATCCGAAGGGCAATTCGCATGCTGCACTCAAAACAGCAGACCCTGCGGCGGTCTGAAGGGTGCAGTCTGCAAACACATAGTCGTGCTGCTGTGCGGACTCGTTCAAGCAGACCTGATGGACGCCACCACGGCGACAAAATGGGTCTTCGCAAGCAGCTTGAACGATCCGAGCAAAGAAAAAACACTCATGGTAGACATTTTCCTTCGATACAAAGATGCACAAGCCGGTGAAATTGACTGGCGCCCAATCGAGACAATTCCAGAGGACTACTACGCGTTCTGACCATCGTATCGGGTCGAGTTTCCAGCATCAGTTACCTGAATCTTGCGCCTGGTCTTTCAGGAGCCAACGGAAGACCTTCGTCCGAGCTACTTCTCCGAGTACTTGAGAGCTTTGACTGCGTAGACAGCACCTTCAAAATCTCGATCCGAAAGAGTGCGGCAATGATCTGTCAAGGATCCGATCGTATGCTTATCCGGGTAACGAAGGCGGTCTGGCGCTTTTTGACAAGGAGGGGGCAAATGAGAGAGCTTACAAATGATGGTTTCGAAAACTCTCAGGTTACGGCTGGGGCTATCTCTGCCGGAGACATCTGGACTTTCAATGATGCGCAAACCAAAAACAATACATATAAGAGTGATTCACTTGTACCAGATGAGCTAGTCTTCTTTTCCTTGCCAGGATTCGAACCGCCTCAGACTCGAGGATCGACGGGACCTCAGGAAGGCAGCTCTGCGAGGTCTTCAGATAAGGGGTCACCAAATGAAGTGGCTGATGTAACAAACCAGTCCGATTCTAATTGCGAAAACAAAGAAGAAGCTGAACTCACTGCTTTTGGACTGGCACTCAAAAAGTTTTATCCTGCAAAGGAGATCAATGACGCACTTTCTATTGAACCGCGAGGACAAGCCTTGGCAGAGGCGCTCAACAAACTGGGATACAAGCCAGATCAACTCCGCGACAAATTTGCGAACGGTAAGTTGAGCTGGGATAACGCACCAATTGAGGG
>CAYTDR010000934.1:0-3575 GCA_964436185.1 uncultured Candidatus Obscuribacterales bacterium
GATCGATATCTTGCAGTTCCGGTGGATAGTGTTCGCTATCTCGGTTGCTCAAGGCCATAAGTTCGTAGATATCGGCGCTCTGTTGAGCGATCTTCAAGGCCTTCTCAAACTCAAGAAGAGCCTCGCTGTGTCTGCCTTTGGATTGGAGTTCCAAACCTAGCGTTTTGTGCCGGCTCATCTGATCCGCTTTTACTTTGCTGGGAGCAGCGTTTGCTTCCGGCGCAGGCTGAACAAAAGTGCACGCTACTAAAAGCAGACTGCCTGCAACTAAATGCGACCACCGACCAGCGCATTTTTGAGGGTCAATCATATTCATCGATTTCATTGTGCTGTTAACGAACTCAAATTAAGATCCAGCACTGCCACTGTAACCAATGCAGGCGAATTGTTCAACCGAAACGGCATAACGGCTACTGGAAAACGGGTACATGAGAGTAGACCAGGTTCCTGGGAGCCTTTCCTCTCCACGTGAATCGATGCAGATAAAGATCACTCACAAGGGTTTGTTTATCGTCTTTCTTCCGCTCGTGTTCGAGCTGATCTTCGTCGGTGTTTTGGTTTATTTAGTCACCTATGCGGAGTCACTTGTCGACGAGCAGAGCCGGTCGAAGACTATCATTGCCAGTACTGAAGGTGCGTCGGCCAGGCTTCGTGATGCTGGTCGCAGTTTGGCATTGTTCGGGATGACCAGGATTAAGGATTATGCCTATAGTTTCGACAACGATCTGCAGAAGTCCAAATCTAATCTCGAAAAATTATCGAAGCTGGTATCACAACATCCGACGCAGGCCGATTCATTGACTAGGTTTAAACAATCTGTTCAAGGCGCGATCACTGAGATGAATGAGCTGAGATGCGCGTTCGACGCCAAAGAAACGATGAATCTGCTCGATGTGCGTATGAGACTCGACCCCAAATATCGTCAGATGAGCACTGCCGCCAGCGAAATTGTTGAGTTCGAGACGATCTCTAGTGATAGAGTTTTCAACCAGCTCAAGACCGCGAAACAGCAGGTGTACTTGTATCTGATGGTTGGAATCTTTGCCAACGTCGGCCTTTGCGTGGGACTCGCTGTTTTCTTTAGCCGTGACATCACTCGGCGCTTATCGGTCATCGTGGATAATACCGATAGACTGCAGGGTGGAGAGTCTAGTTTGGTCGAAGTGGACGGAACTGATGAGATTGCTTTGCTGGGCAGGCGGTTCAATTCGATGGCAGCCGCACTCGAGGATGCTGCTCGCAAGGAAAGGGCTATTGTAGATCGCGCCCTTGATGTCATTTTTTCGCTTGATAGCGGTATGCGATTCATTCGAGTAAATCCGGCTGCCCATGCGCTTTTAGGCTACGCCCTCGAAGAGCTGACGGGACAACGTATTGGTGCCATTCTTCACAAGGACACTGTCGACGAGTCCATAGGGTCCATTTCGCAGTGCAGAGATGATCCCTCGTCGTCAGCTCAATTCGCTTGTCCGCTTTTGCATAAGGACGGAAGCATCCGATGGATCGACCTGTCGGTTTATTGGTCTGCAGTGGACGAGTCGTACTTTTGTGTCGCCCATGATATTACCGAACGAAAGAAGCTCGAGCAGCTCAAGGGCGACTTCATCAATATGATCAGTCATGACCTGAGAACACCGCTCTCTGCTGTAAGTGCATTTCTCGAACTGCTGGAAGATGGTGCCTATGGGAGATTGCCGGAGAGAGGCATGTCTACTACAAAGAGGATCAGGTTTAACGTCGAACGTCTGGTTACTATGATCAGTGATTTGCTCGATGTTGAGAAGATAGAGTCAGGCAATGTAGAACTGGATCTTGAAGATGTAAACATCCATGATGTCGTTGAAACAGCTGTATCTCTAGTAAAGGAGTATGCGTTACTTGATGGCATCAACATCGAGGTGATGAACGGGGACAGCATTGTTGTTAATGGTGACAGGGATAAACTTGAAAGAGTGGCACTGAATTTGATATCGAACGCAATTAAGTTCTCGAAGCCGCAATCGACCGTTAATGTGGATATACAATCCTCTGGTGAAACGGTGACAGTCGGTGTGACGGACGAAGGTGAGGGAATTGAAATAGAGAATCAGGCTCAGATATTCGAGAGATATAAACAGGTCAAAGATAAGACAGGAATATACAGAGCCGGCACCGGACTCGGTCTGGCAATCTGCAAAGAGATTGTAATGTTGCATGACGGCGAGATTGGTGTCGAGAGCGAGCCCGGTTTTGGTAGTACTTTCTGGTTCCGCCTGCCGATTAAATTAGAAACAACCGAATCCGATACCATATAGCTGATATCGGATGCGGTGAGGTTATTTTGTGCGAAAGGAGACTGGATCGGACTCAGCCTCCTCGAATTGCGATCAAAGGTCAATACGAATTTGCGTTCGTAACCTCCTCCGGTGACTTACTCGCCCGGAGAATTCCGGGCGAGTTGCTTTGGCGTGAGGTGCATAGAAAGGAGTGCTTACTGCTGAACCACATCTTTGCCGTCTTTTAGCAATCGTTTCATGACTGCCCGTCCACTGGAATCGACAGCGAGCTCAACGGAAAGCTGACCTCCTCTTTCGACTTTGGCACCGACTCCTTCAGGCACGAAGAACTTATCTAGCCCCAAACTCAACTCCGGAGGAGACCATGTCGATGACTTCTTCGCTTTGCCCTCAATAAAAACTTCATCGGATTTGACCTTGGGCACGATTTCCGACAGGCGGCTGGCCACCCAGCTTTTCTTGCCCTTTTTGAGGACTACGAATACAGCCTCTCCATCGTTGAACGATCTCATTGTCGTGTTCAGTCGTTCAATCGATGGATACTGGAGTTGGACGAATTCTCCTTTGAGCGGATCACGAGGATCGTACAAAGTAGCATCCAGCGTGACCGTTTTGCCCATTGCGTAAGTGGCGGCGGTGGGTAGTACGAAAAAACCCAACAGACCTACCTGCGCTATTGTAGCCAGAACAAGCGCGCTGGCTCTCAGACGGCGCCGCTTTGGCTCTCCTTTTAACTCTGGCACCGTATCCGGTACCGACATGTGTGTCTGTTTGTACTGAATCATTGATTTAATCCTCTTTGTTGTTAGGTTTGTGGTATTGAGACAGTTCTTTTGATTCGCATATCGCCTTGTTGAGATATTCGACGGGCAATGAATGTTGCCAGCGAAAGGATGAGGGCACCAAATACGAAGCAGAGCGGTGCCATGTAAGTCGATCCGAACGGGTTGCATGAGATGATGTAGCTAGCAAATCCGAGCAAACCGAGACAAGGAAGCGTAATGAAAAGGCGATTGTCAGTCTTCGATGCAGCATAAGCAGTCAGCGCCAGACACAAAAGAACGAATATCACGTGTGCAAAGATACTGGCAGCCATTGAGCCGTGGATACCCATCTCATTCGGCATGACAAACTTGGTCAGTTCGTTTCCTGCAAAAGTGATGCCGGAACGACCCAAAAGCCAGCTCAAATGTTCACAGAAGCTTCTTGCTTCCTGTTGGCCTATGCATATCTGGAGCAATCCGATACCGTAGAGTCCGACGGTGAGAATACCAGTGATTAACGTTATGTAGTTGCGAG
>CAYTDR010000935.1:0-3574 GCA_964436185.1 uncultured Candidatus Obscuribacterales bacterium
CAGCGGGAGTGTTCTCCGCGACTCCGGCTCTAGCCGATGAGTTTATTGACAATGGCGGAATCAACATGACCAACTCCGGTCCGCAAGGAACATTGAACGGCAGTGGTGCTGGTGCCTCCATGATCGGTGACACCGGTGGTGAAGCTACCGGCGGCTCACAATTCAACTTCGACATGGATAATGGTGAAAGTGGTGGTGGTCCGTTCGCTGCCCGAGCATCCGGCGGACGAGGCACAATCGACGGTCCGGTTGGCCGCTCACAAGCCGTCATGGGAGACAGAAGTCACCAAGCGGATAAAACCGCCGGCAACGATTATGGCGACGCCATTGCAGCCCCTAAGCACAACGTCAACCGTAGAAACGTTGACTTGCAGGCAGCTTTTGCACAAACTATCACAAACAATTCGAAATTGAACGTGCTTGCTCCTCAGAGCTTTGACACCTCGGGTGTACCGTCCGGACAGTGGAACTTCGGGTTCCAGGGCAGAGGCGGTCGCGGAGGCCCATGGAGTGCTGGTTGGCAACTGCCGACAACATCAACAGGCTCAGTCGACATCAACACGGTAAGCCCATAACGTTCGGAGACCTTTATAAATTGATGAAAGAAGCTTCTAGTCATTATTTAAAGACTCTACTGGCAGCAACCTCGTTCGCGGTGGTTGCTGCAGCGTTGTTCTCCACACCGTCGCAGGCCGGAGGGCAATACGACACGTCTTTCCTCGATAGACCCAATCACAAGCTGAAGCCGACATTCCAGGTGACCGGCAATGACTTCGGTAAACATACCTTCCATCGAATGTTGTTAAACAGCCCTTATGCCTCGAGCAGTGTCGGTTTAGGAGCAAACGGGCGCAACCCGGTCTATAGTTCGAGCACATTCCAATATATGCATCCGGAAGCCGACCAAATTAATAAGCCCACGCAGAATCAACAAGAGTACATCGACAACGCCTACGCTCCGACGCTTCAGAGCGGATACAGTTCGGCGTACGAGACTGACTCATCCTTCAAAGTCCAGGAGGACAGTCATAAATTCGCGCAACAAGAGCAGAAATTTGCGCAACAGGACAATCCATTTAAGGATGAAAGCAAGTTCGATGCGGCTGGTCAACAGAACCGACCGATTGAGGAATTGCTGAAGCCACCCAGCCCGAGAGAAAAGGTACCTAATTTCCTCCTCGATAACTCCAAGGGAGGCAAGAGCGATCCCGGTTTTTTTTAACTGACTAGCCCCAGCACCAGCAAGGTTGAGAAACAACAATGATTAGAAAGATTGCCGCCTACACCACCTTACTATCCCTCGTGGCATTATCCGCCCCGGAAGCTTATGCTAATGGGGCTATGCAGTCACAGGCCAGACCTGGTGACTACACTCACACCAACAATAAAACGACCAGCAACTATCATCTCTCCAATTCGCTCAAAAGCGCGGCGCAGCGCTTGAGCACAGGATATGTTCGTCCGACAGGACTTGGAGGTCTTGCAACAATTCACGGACCAACCGGCCGCAACGGACTTCCCAACACCAGCCTCGATAGTTTCGTCCTCAACGCCGGCGGAAGCGCCAACCAGATTTATGGAGACGAAGGAGCTAATGGTTTGCCACCATTCTTCGAATTCACCAAAGCACACCGCATCAACACTGGCATCCAGGGACCAAGAGATGAAGGAATAACCACTGGTCATGGCAGCTACTTGCCGGACGCCTGGGGTGGCGATGAATTCGTCGACGGTCCTGAGTTCTCACAAGCAGGCAAGAATGGCGGTCAACCCAATCACTGGTCACAAGGAACCTTTATGGGTTCCAATCCAGGCACTCCCAACCAAACAAATCCTGGTGCCAATCCACTCAATAACATGCCGAACCCCAATTCCGAAGGTCCTCAGTACAACAACGTGTACTTCCCAGAGGGCTCGCTTGGCAGCTACACAAGTCAGATGGGTAGTGGCGGTGAAAACCCCAATGGTTGGTCAACGCAAGAGCCACCGCCTCCTGGTGGAGCTCCGGGCGGAGAAGGCTCAGACGACGAAGGACCGTAATCCTCGCTCGCAAAAGCGGTAGTGCGGAAGATCTTTGCAGCATACATCGAACCAACGATCTACGATTAGTTGGTTCTTTTTGCCATAAGGCGAAATCGATTCAGACACCGAGCCCTCGTTGGACGTATCGCTTTTGGCTCGAAACGGAAAAATACGGTATCACCAGCCGTTTGATACCACCAGCCGTTTTTATAAGCGTGGCTGATTACTTTTCGCCCTAAACGAAAAAATACGGTTTCACCGAAAAATCATTTAGCGAGCGCAATATAAGTCGGTTGCTCGAGTCGATTACTGCAAGTATTCCTAAGCGCATGCACTCACGCTTTTGGACTTCGTCAAGCAAACGGCAAAGCGTTGGTGCTTCAGGTACCAAGCGGAAATCTGCTAGACTGGACGCTGACTTTTTCAGACAGCGATAGAGGTTTTACCATGCTCGAAACGGTGATGACTGACAAGGCACCTAAAGCCATCGGACCTTACTCACAGGCTATACTCGCCAATGGGTTCTTGTTCGTATCAGGACAGATCCCAATCAATCCCGAGAACGGTGAGATCCTGTCTGGAGATATTCAAGCGCAAACCAAGCTAGTGATGAACAACCTGAGCTCCATTCTGGAGAAGGCGGGCACAAGTTTGGAGAAAGTAGTTAAAACAACTATTTACCTGAAGGATATGGATGATTTCCAGGTGGTAAACAATACATATGGGGAATTTTTCCCTGGTCACAAGCCAGCGAGAGCATGTGTAGAGGTTGCCCGACTTCCTAAGGATGTTCGAATCGAAATAGATGCTATTGCTGTAGTTTAGCAAGAGGTAGTACGGTTAGAAGATGCCAGCACTAAACTTCAATCATATTGCCGTTCTTATCGTAGTGGCCATTGCGGCCGTCATTGACGTCCGCACCACCAAAATTCCGAACAAGCTAACTTTTCCAGCTGCAGCAGTTGGAATTATATCTTCAGGGATAATGTTCGGTTGGTTTGGTGCACTAATGGCGGTGGCAGGTTGGTTTGCCGGAGTAGCTATTATGATGCTGGCAAATCCTACTCGAAAGATGGGATTTGGCGATGTGAAGTTGATGGCCGCGATAGGCACATTCATTGGGTGGAAAGGAGTGCTTCTCACCTTTCTCTACTTTGCCATCATTTACGGTGCGGTGGCAATGTATAAAATCTGCTCCTCCTTGCCGTGGACGCAAGTGTTCCGCGCTGTTGGAATCTCGGGCGGGGACCTGGACATGGCGATGAAGTCCGTCGACATGGAGCAGACCAGCAAAACTGCAAAATCTGCGATTGCGTTGGCGCCCCTAATTCTTCTCGGTTTAACGCTCGCAATTTTCCTCGAGCAGCCAACGCTTACGTTTCTTGGTATCAAGTAACGACGCCCTTCAGCTCTGACTCGAACGTATCGGCAAGCCAGCGAACCCAGGTCATCGGCTCAACGCCATGGTCTTTTCCTCGGGAAATATATCTGCCTGCAGCTCAGCTCGGGAAACGAGAACAATCGACTTTATAGCGACAAATTCAGTACCCCG
>CAYTDR010000936.1:0-3570 GCA_964436185.1 uncultured Candidatus Obscuribacterales bacterium
TTTTCCCCACTGTCGGAGTCTTCCAGCCAAAGCTCCGTCCTTTAGCGGTTGGGGACCTGGTACATGTCATCGAGTCTGCCATCGTAGACGACCGGCTCTCGAAAAAAACGTTCGCTGTAATGGGTCCGGAAGAGATCACTCTTTCCGACGCGATCAAGAAGGTGGCGGCAGTGAAGCACCGCGGAGTTCTCGTAGTTCCTGTGCCATTGCTTGTCCACGTGCTCTTGACGAAGGACGACAGCACGTTTAATGGCACGCAAGTTCGCATGCTTGGCGAAGGTATGAGCAAGGTGCCGGATGAGTGCCAGTTGCTGCCTGAAGATTTGGCGCCCAGGACCGGTTTCACCCCTGAAGAGATTGGGCATGCCTTGCAAGGCTGAAAAACAATTTTGTGTGTTTTTAAGACAGAGAAAAGCCGCGCATCAATTTCTCGGTTAAAATGCTTGATATCTCTGCTTGCCGATCGTCCTTTCGGGGAAGTGACGACATGAGACGGCCCTGCGTCCTGATATTGTCTTGAGAACCAGGCAAACCGCAAGAAGGGTCTCAAGCACTCTTTTGATTCTCAGTTCTTTAGCGAATGTTTGAAACCACGAACGAGGACAGCGATGTTTAGACAAGGCACGATGACCAGAGTTCGAGCAGGGGTGTGTCTGGTTTTGATTCTTGCTGCGCTAGCAGCCTTTTCTCCCTGTCAAGCTGCTGCTCCATCAGCTTGGGAGTTACACATGAAAGAAGGATTGAACGCTCTCAGAGAGCTTCGATACGGTGATACAGAGCGGGAATTCAGAGCGGCGCTCGCCGAGTCGGAGAAGTTTGGCGCCGACGATCTTCGCAATGCCACCAGTCTTTCCAATCTTGGTGTACTCCTTGAATCTCGCGGGGAATGGCAGAAGGCAGAACCTCTTTATTCTCAATCTCTGAAAATCAAACAAAGCGCGCTCGGGCCCTTCAGCGTGGAAGCCATAGATAATTCAGCCCGAATGTGCCAGTTTTACCTGCGTCGGAAAATGTATGACAAAGCCGATCCGCTTAGCCAGCAAATTATGGAATTCGGCGATCGACAGGTCGCGGATGTGGGGACGATGCAGAAGTCGTTCGAGCAATTGTCTGAATTCTACGAGCACCACAAAGAGTTCGCCAAAGCCAGGGAACTGCTTATTCAAGCACCGCAATTGACCAGGGGCGATGTAAAAAACAATGATCTGGAATTGGCGGTTCTTCTCGACAGAGTATCGGCCGCCAACAAAAGTCGCGCCAGTGTATCCGGTCGTTTCCCGGACTGCGAGCGGATGTACAAGCAAGCTCTCACTTTGAGGACAAGAGTTTTGAGCGGAAAGCATTTGGCCCTCTCAGCCGCTTATGCCAATCTGGGCAGTCTGTATGTGGATGAGAAACGATTTGATCTGGCTGAGCCGCTCTTGAATAAGGCTTTTTCAGTCAGTCGAGATACGATCGGCTTTTCCAAGCCTCAGACGTACACCCGCATGGATGAATGGGCCCGGAGCTTGATTGCTCTGGGACGATACTCGCAAGCAGAGGAATTATATAGGCGCGCGCTCGCCCAGTTTATCGCCAACTATGGTACGGCGAGTGGCTACACAGCCAACGTGGAGCTCGGTCTTGCAGACCTTCTCGAGCTGCGCGGCAATAATCATGAGGCAGCCAGCCTGGTGGGACGAGCGTTGAGAATTAGGGAAGGGCAGTTCGGTCCGCAACATGTTGCGTTGGCTGATTTACTGGATCGATATGCTGGTTTGCTTGCCAAAACCAACCACGCACGTGAGGCGGCAAGGTATCAAGCGAGGGCCAATCACATTCGCGGATGACACCATATTCGGTGAGATAAATCGAGCCTATGGTTACGCTAAACTGATTATGGTCTCTCGGTCAACAGGCAGATTGATCGAGGTACTTCCTGCTGGCGGCTCGATCTCCGGAGGCGGCAAATCTTTTCCGGTAAAGAGTACAAATCCTGTGATACATGAGATGACAATAAATACTATTGCTGCGACTAGTATAATCAAGCCCTTGGGAGATTTCTGAATAGCTCCCATTCCACCTGTAATAACAGTCGTTTTTCGGTCGAAAGAGACCATTTTGTCACGCAGATTTCGTGCGTCGGCGGCCGTGCGATCCGGCGAATCGCCATCCGCTGCACCATCGACAGTGTCATCGCTGTGGCGCTTACTCTCTCCGTCCTGCTTATCTCTCCGCTTACTCCAATCTTCCCTTCCTTGAGTGATCAGTCCGGTCGATCTCTCCGAGGTCGCCTTAGCTCGCTTCGAAGCCAGCCATGATTGAGGCTCAGCTATGTTACCTGGGTTGTCCTTCACACCGACTGGATTTGCCTGCGGCTCAGGCGAAAATTCGCTGTCATCACTTTCCGCCACTTCGTCCGCTTTTGACGGAGGCGGGGGCGGAGCCGTAGAAACCGGTCTGGGCGGAGGACCACCGCTCGGTCTCTCCTGGGAGAGTAGGCGTTCTGCTGTCTGGCTGGGGGCTCTGGGTGGACTTCCTGGCGCTGCAGCTTGCGATGTGCCAGGAAGTGCCACTGGAAGGGGCTCGAATACTTCTTGTTGTTCGAGCTGCGGAGGCGCTGTTTCTGGATTTGGTTGAAGCGCCGGCTGGCTGGTGGTTTTTCTCGGAGACGGTCCGAGGGCAACCAGTTGTTGGAGTTTCGTTCCAGTATGCTTTGGTGACGGCGGAGGTGGACCGGTTGGTCTTGCCGTAGCCGGTGGCTGAAGTGGCTCCGCGGCTGCTGGCGGCACTGGTGCATGACCCGGATGAGGTGGCTTGTTTTTTGCAGGCCACTGCTCAGCCGCGATATCATCAGTGGTTTCTTCAACAAATTGAGCTTGGGGAGAAGGCGTGCTGGCAACGGCCTGGGAAGGACGTTGGGGCCTTGCCCTGATCGCTTCGTCACCGTTGGTGGTATCAGCTTGTGGAAGAGCCGCAGATGCTACCGTCCTACGAGGATCATCCATCGATGGGAATCTGCCCACAAGCGAAGCTGACTGCAATCTTCCCGCTTTAATTCCCTGAGCCTTGTCGAGCAAAACTTGGGCGATGTTGCTATCACCGAGAATCTGGCACATCTCAGACATTCGCTCGAGTGCAATTCCTATCGGCTCGCGTAACGTTCCGCTGTCGATGGGAGCTGCACCATCAATGAAGGTCTGATTGATTAGATAAGCATCGTAATGGCGCCCGGAGCGTGCATAAATTTCGGTCAGGCAGGTGATAGCAGGGCCGACAGCCTCGTCTCCAGGGGAGAGATGCCGTATTGCCTCAAGGAAGAGAGGCTCGGCTTGATTGTGCTGTCCTTCTGAATAGAAGCGTCTGGCTTCCTCCAGCGCGGCAAGGACAACACTCTTATCGTTTTCGAAATCAGCAGACATAGTTGTCAACAGAAAAACCGAGCAAGTATAACACCATAATACAGATCCAGCTTAGCAGGAAGAAGTCAGAATTGAGACCATTATCAGCTCTTTTATTAGGATGAGATCAACCCTGAAAGGGTGTTCGAGCCCTAGCTGGGCTTGAGTTATAGGACGTATTTGGCTGCTT
>CAYTDR010000937.1:0-3566 GCA_964436185.1 uncultured Candidatus Obscuribacterales bacterium
CACATGGAAGATTCAAATTCTAATCGATAAAATCATTCCATAATGTTGGAGAGTTCCATCATCCTGCCATGCCATAATGGGCGAAGTCGACGAACAGTGGTACCAGGATTCTCATTTGCGAAAGAAACTCATCATCGGTATTGGAGCTCTTACAGCCTTAATTGGCTGCCTCTTGCTGCCTGTTTTTGGGAAACTGCCATCTTTTAGAGGTCCTGTAGAACCGTTGAGCGCGGAGCAACAACGGCTGGTCACCCGGCTACGCAGTCATGTGGAGAAGCTTGCCACGGACATCGGCGCACGCAGCTTGCCCAAAAGTCCCGGAGGACTTGAAAGAGCAGCCACTTATATCGAAGAGCAGTTTAGCAACGCAGGACTCAAACCTTCGCGACAAACATTCTCGGTAGCTGGATATTTTGATGACGGGCTGTTTGGAGCTACTCATGCCACTCAGAGCGCTTCAAATATCGTAGTGGAAATCACAGGTGGTGCCAGGGCATCAGAAATCGTCGTAATTGGTGCTCACTATGATGCCGTCGGAGACTGCCCCGGCGCCAACGACAATGGAAGCGGTGTCGCGGCGATGCTAGAAATTGCCAGTGCACTTGCCAAAGAAAAGTTCGCACGCACAATTCGATTTGTCGCGTTCACCAATGAAGAGCCGCCCTTTTTCCGCAGCGATGACATGGGCAGTTATCGCTATGCAAAGGCTTGCAAGGAACGTGGTGACAATATTGTCGCCATGCTTTCGCTCGAGACTATTGGATATTACAGCGATAAGCCAGGCACGCAGAAATTTCCAGTCGATCAAATGTCTATGATTTACCCGAAAGAAGGAAACTTTTTGGCATTCGTTGGGAACATGGAGGCATATTCGCTTCTAAACAACTGCTTCTCATCCTTCACAGGCGCGGTGAAATTTCCAGTCGAGATTCTTGCGGCTCCCGCCAAACTCTCCGGCATAGATTTCTCAGATCACTTGAGTTTTTGGCGAGTAGGATACCCAGGCATAATGGTGACGGACACTGCTCTTTATCGGTACCCACACTATCACACAAGTAAAGACACATCAGAGAAACTCAACTACGATCATCTCGCTCGTGTCACGACTGGACTTTTCAAAGTGGTGCGAGATCTAGGTACTCCGAATCTTTGAGCTGGAAGATTGTTCTCGCATCAAGTTTTTGGTGTCTCTTGCGGCGCTGGAATCGCATCATTTAGGTTGTTGTAACACGCCCTTGGATGTAACAGTGGTCTCGCGAAGTACGATAGATATTGTCTCGTGTAGCCGAACGGCGTACGAGGATGATGGTGAGCTACGACGAAATCGAATTGATTGTAAGGATGAAGAGCAGGGGCGCTGGAAACCGTATCGTTCTTCAAAGCACCGATTAGAGGCGCTTTCTCCATTGGTATGGCGATAGAACTTCGTAGATCCGAGGTCAATGTCTTTATGAGATTGAACGACACCGAACTATCTGTGAATGTTGTGATTGGCACTCCCGCTTCTCGAAGAAGCTGACCAGCAGGAGTTTTATCTGCATAAATCCCTTTCTGGATAGACATAATGGAGGGATTCTCAGTAGCCAGGACCGGAGACTTACCCAGATGATTGCATCCGACCCAGAAGGCAACTTTTCGACCTGGATCTGCCAAGATAGTCTGAATGTTTCTTGCCATACCGATGTCGCGAGTAGAATCAGGGAACCCGGACGCAATCGGATCCACCGCCGATGGTTTCATTCCACTATTCACCCCGGACTCCACGACTCGCCAGTGACTGGCGCCAAAACTTTGCTGGCGATGCTTCTGTACAACTCCATTCTCCGTATAGTTGTTAAGGTGCCTCTGCCAATGCATAGGCCACTCTATCGCCAGATCGGTGACACCGGCTTTTGCAAGCTCCGGCATGAGACGCGCTCCCATGGCACGATGCGGGCTTGGATCTATGTGCGCCTCGCCGATTCCAATCACTCGACTGCCGCTCACAGAATCGAGGATCGCTCGTTCTGCAGGCACAGCAACTGCATTTATCTCCCGCTTGATTGCTACTACATCAGCCGGTTTGATGTCTAACATCCACAATTGGCGGCGTTCCGTATATGACATTGTCTCGCGAACGAATCGTCCCGCTCGCGGCTGTTCCGTACTTTTGAATTCTCGAAACTCTTTCCATCTATCGTATGCGCGGATCTCAGATTGGGATAGCTGTTGTTTTGTATACATACGCGAATGTTGGTAGGCTCCTGGAATCGCAGCCAGCCCGCTGATTCCAGCCTCTCTTAAACCATTGCTCAAGACATCGCCGACATCAAGGCTTTCACCATTTAGAAACTGCCGCTCAAACTCGCTTGTGGAACCAAAGACGAAACCATATGTGCCACCACAAGACAATGTAGAAAGGAATGGACTGGCACTTATTGCGCCGTTGGTGAATCGATCGATGCCCCCGACAGCTTTACCGGCACCGTAGGAGGCTACCACGTCTGCGGCAAGCATTTTCGGGTGGAATGTTCCCTTGCCCGCTCGAAGCAATCCTTCTGAAATTCCGGAGAAGCTGCCATTGGAATCCCTGTAAGTTTCGCTGCTTAAACCTAGCTCGATTGCGCGAGAGCTGATGCCCGACAAACTTCCCTTGAGGACTGGTCCGGTAAGCGATGACTGACCGATCTTACTAAAAGCAGTCTTAGTCAAATATCCCTTTGCTGCGCCAAGAGTTCCATCGATTCCGTTCTGTAGAACAGAGGAGTCCGAGTGCATCTCATCAAGCGCATATAGAACGATCGTGGCTGGTAGTGCATACCTCCCCCTGAGAAAGAGGGGAACCGATTTCAGCACATCAGCCGTACAGGAAACTGCCTGCTGTTTCTCCTGAGACCAATCGCTACCGCCCATCCATGCCAATCCGACCACTTCGTCTAAGCAGCTGCGCGAACTGGAATGTTGAGCTCCATCAGCCTGATCGGCTGGAGTATGAGCCAAAATATCGTTCATTCTGTTTTACGGTTAACTCGACAAGTACGGTCCGCAAAGGACCTGTCACAAAATATTGAACCAGCTATTGATATTGTGCATAGCAAGTGTGGTCGAATTGTACCCGTAAGGTGCATAAACACGTAGTCCAATTGTCACAAATGGCTGGACGAATAGAAATAATTCACCAGGGTCTTGTGCCTTGACGTTGCAGAGATATTGAAAATCCACCAGAGGTTCCTGCCCAAACAAAAGAACTTTCCCGCCACTACCAGCGGTGGAGCACCCATCGCCATCCATAGATACACAAACTAATGCGCTGCGCAGGAAAATCCCGCAAGCTGATGAACGGATAGGCACCATGCGATGGAACATAACTTCCATCGCCCTTGGCCAGCTGATGCCACTCTCGTACTGACAGTGGATCTCCGAGTTCCACTTCAAAGACTCGGTGTCCATAATTGTTGAACGTCCACTGATACGGTCTGTTCGACACATACAATCCAGGAGCCTGATCGATTCCAGGTTTTACTGGCGTTTCTTGAACAGACAGCCACTCGCCGGGTTTCCAGGTCGTGTCCGGTTGCATCTCCGGT
>CAYTDR010000938.1:0-3540 GCA_964436185.1 uncultured Candidatus Obscuribacterales bacterium
GCATTGAACGCCGTTTTCCAGGCACGAACGGTCTGCTCGTTCACTTCCCTGAATTGGTACGACTGCTGCATGCGAACGTCGTTGAGGACATTCGACAGAGGGTTGAGCTTCACCGTTCGGGCGGCCTCGAAGTAGTCGTTCGCCACCTTGTATGCCGCGCGTGTCTCCACGATCAGAACTGCGTAGTAGATGGCGAGCTGCTCTTTCGTCTCCCATTCCTCGCCCGTAGCCGCGACCCTCTCCTCGAACCCCTGATAGTGCTTCTCGGCGTTGTCCATCGCCGCGGCGCGCTCGAGGGCGTGGTCGATGTACTTACGCAGGACAGGGTCGTGAGCCAGCTCGTCGGCCTTCAGTCGTAGCTGCTGCTTGACGTTCTCCGCCTCTTGGTTGGCCGCGTCGTCCATCATGGCCGGTACGCCGATGATGGCACCGAGCACGGACAAAGCCAACAGACCGATACCGAAATAGAACAGGAGAGCGTGCTTGTTCATGTCTTGGTTCTCGTGAGATAGAGGTTGGAGTCGCTAAGAGAAACGCTTCCCTTCCTGCCGAGGCAGGGCTGCTTCGAGCTATATCAATCGAAGCGGGCAAGAAGCTAGCGAGGGTTGTTTTCCCTCAAGCGCGGAGACCAGAAATTCTGGTCATAGCTGCTGCCGACAAGGTACTCTCCGGCGCGTGACACGATGAATGCCCAGTCGGCGATCATATCCTCCAGCGACCAGGAGGCGATGCAGTTGTGCTGAGCAATAGTCCGCTCTAGCGTAGGGATGAACTCCCACAACCCGAGTGGCTGAGGGTTGTCGATGTTCTTCTCGAGCAGCTTCAAGACAGCAAGGCGTTCCGCATTCAGTCGTAGCCAAGCAATGCAGAGACGCTCATACTCGGCCTTCAGCGCATGCTTCACCATCATGAACGCATCTTCCCGCGTGGGGGCAGTGTAGTCCGTGGTGAGCGAGGCTTTGGCGTCCCTGGCGGCGTTGAGCAACGACCGGCATTCATCGAGCCGCTGAACGGCTGTGGCATGCACCTCTGAAAGACGGCTGAGGAGCCCTTCTCCTTCCGGGATGTAGACGAAAACGCGTTCCTTGTAGTCGATGGTCCTTGGATGAGCGCCGTTTTGTGCCATCGTTCTTGAGCTTCTCCTTCGTTGGCCTGGGCAAGATTGACACAAGCACTGCTCGCAGGTAGCGTGCACATGGAAGTGAAGACAGTTGTTTGAGCCGTGGAGCGAAGCGCGGAAGCACGACCTGAGTCGCTTGATATGGCTTTTGTTTAGTGAATAAAGCTTGTGAGTGGACGAAGCAGTTTCCGGAAGAGAGAGAGGAATGATGATGCCTTTAGCATATGAAATGTCTTTGATTAATTGGTAATCCCCAATCGGAGGCTCGAAACAAGCATCTTCATTGTTCTGTCAGGCTTTCGAGCTATTGGGGGCTTTCCGATAGGCTCTCTGCGTCCTCTAAATATCCTTACTATTTTTGCAAAACTGATTAGCGCGCGTTAATGTGTTGATATCGACCCGAACTTATTGCGTCAAACGTGGGACCTAGAGACGATCTCGAGGATCGTCTTGTCGAAGATTGAGTTGGAGATATGAGTATCAGGAGTTTGGCTAGAGCTGCTCAGCAACAGTCGCGCGGCCTCGACGGCACAGCCCCAGGACATGGTTATGCCTGAGCCGCCATGCCCGTAGTTATGAACTAGTATCGAACCGCCAAGAGAGTCGCGCTCCAGCCGCACGCCCTGACCATCAGGGTCTCGATAGAAGCGAAAACCTTCTCGACCGATCAACCGCTTGTTACTTAAGCTTAGATTTTTCCACGCGCTCAAGATTTCCTGGTTAAGAGTGACTATTGGTGCTGGAACTCGTTGATCTTCCAACTCAATCTCAGGTGCACAGACTGTATCACCCTGCCAGCATCCGTCCACTGTCATCGAACCGGGTTCTCTCGTCTGACCAAGCAGCCAGCCATCCTTTCGCGGAAAGAAATGCACGTACTCCGCCCCGCCGTCAGCGCGTGGAAACACTTCAGGCGCAGGAGTGTAGTTGTATGCTACCGGACGCCCATTAGCAGTAACCATAGGCGCATCAGGTACCATCACCTGTCGTCCCCTCATCACCACCAGTGGTGCGGTATCGGAGAAGACCGCTGTTGCACCAATTCCCAGGCAATCGATAATCGGTCGGTTGTCAGCGATCTCAGCTATCGACTCGATGGTCAGATTTGTAGCGGTCGTGGAGCCTCCGCGTTGAGAGAACAGAGACCAGAGGAAATTCAGATACAGCGGCATATCAGCAAAATAGGTCTCGAACCTCCATCCCCAGAGATGTTCGGCTCCGGGTCGAAACGGCACATCCAGCCTGGTGTTCAAGGTGTCTGGCTCGCCTTCGAAGTACTCGAAGCACATTCTCTTATCAGCTAGTGGTGGCGCATCCGGTTCATGCTCGTACACTTCGAACATGGTGTAGATGTCGACGCCAGATCGACAATCGGCGTGAAGACTGGCAAAGACAGCCTGCGAATGATCGCATATACGAGGAAGTTCCTTGACTCGAAGATTGTGCGGATAGGCCGATGCCATAGCATATGGAGTGGCGACAAATCGTTCAATCGGGTCAGGCGCGAGTGAGAAGGTGTCTTGATTGTCCTTTCCGGGGAATGTTCTGGAAAGAACTGCCACGCGATAGCCGATCGTCTGAAGCACCAGTGCCGTCGAAATGCCAGTTACTCCGCCACCACAGACAAGGACATCACAATGTTCAATGGCTGACTTGATACCGTTGTCTGTAGTTGAAACCATGTTTCTGGAACCCGTTGTTGCAGTACGACCATGGACGTTCAAAGCCGTGACGGTATTTTATACATACTTGGGATGAATCATATTGTTAGACGGCTACTTCTTCTCACGTTTTAACACCGGCACGGAGAAGCGAGCCAGCGTAAGGCATAACAGTCTCCAACCGGTCTGGCGGAACGATCTTTGCAGGCGGTTTTGCCATTTTCTTGCCACTCTCGGTTGTTAGTCTGGCAATTTGAAAGCCCAGTCAGCAGACAATTTCGATTGTACGGAGTTGATTCGTAAAGTACTTGGCAGACGTCCCGATCGACAGCAGGCTAGCAAACCAGAGGTGCCTCCTTGTGGTCAGGCGATCTCAACTCTTGTCGATCGAGCCGAACAACCGCTAAGAGTCAGCTAGTAAATAGCTTAATCAACCAATAGAGCCAGAGAACCCGCTCAAATCCACCCAGTTCGTTCAAGTAACAAATCTGTAACCGTGGGGTGTAATCATGGGCTCATAGCGATATTGAAATCCATAGAGCGAACAAACGGGGGCTGCACGCGTTGCGGGCCGCATGGAGGACTGTGCATGAGTTATATCGATCTAGAGCAATCCGGTCTCGGAAATGACGCCTATAAGCCATCTCTGCTCAACCTGCACAGTGTTCTGAACGATAGTTTGCCAGGCGACGACCAGGACGAGAGCTCGAACCAACCGGAGGAACTCTTTTTGAGCCTTCTCCGGGAGATGACCCAGAT
>CAYTDR010000939.1:0-3538 GCA_964436185.1 uncultured Candidatus Obscuribacterales bacterium
CAGCAGCGGCGCGGCAGGTTGGGAATTGCACCCCGCGAGCGCCAATAGCAACAGAACCAACCATCCCCCGGGGCGATGCGAACGGTGCGTTAACGGCTTGACTTGCGAGCAAAATGCGCGGCGTATTGCCCCTGAAAAACAGCCGGTAAGCCCTGGAATTCCCAGGCCGACTCTCCCTGGCTGGGTGCTGGTGCCAAGGTCATTCTCGCAAAATGTGCGAGGTGCCTGCTGCTGAGCTGCCTGATCCATGTTTCATTACCATTCTCCGTCAAACGGAGGTGCGCAGTTTCAATTTGCGAAGCGGATGATTCCTCAGCCCTAAAGAACGGAAGCAACACAGCCACCGCCTTACCATCGCGTCACAACAAAATAGGATGAGCGCTGCCCACTCAAATGCGACCTCTTCGCACCTTTGTGGAAGCATTGTTACGCCCTAACACCCAGATTCACAAACCGTGTGTGTCGCGCGAGCGACGCTGATTCTACCTCAAACCCAACCGCGGCACACGTCGGGTTGAACCGCTTGATGTTAGGCCTTCGACTTGGAGCTATTTGGTATTCCGAATGAGATTGTAACGAGTGCCGTTTCTGGTAATGTGACCTCGATTCGCGTGCTCGACGAAGAACAAATCCCAGGAGATTACTTCTATCCTGTAAGTGCCAGGTATCGTCGCTCCAAATAGACTCACTTGTGCTCGGACATCATAGTTGAGCAGACCGTCAGCAATACTCCAGCTACAGTCGGGAACGACTTTGTCGTCCACGAGGTACGTTCTGTCAGGGCGCAAAGTCAGCGACATCTTTCTTGTCTCAGTTCCATCGGACAACACACCCCAGGTGCCAACGAAGCCCCTCTCGACTGCTGACAGGGCCTGAGACTGGGGAATCGACACGATTATGAGGAAGCACACCACGGCGAGCACGATCGCGCAACTAACGAGCTTGACTTTGCTGAATTGCATCGATGTTGCCGCCGAACGCCCAGGTTAACTCGCATATGCCGCGCAAGCGAGCGTTGATTGTACCCCAAGCCCGGTCGCGGCACAGGTCGGGTTGAACCGCTTGATACTCATCTTGGCGTCCTGTTGGGCGACGTCACCGCCCGAATGATGGTAATTCACCCTTCGGGACATTTTTTAAAAGATCCTTGGGAGCAGTGTAGTTGACGGACTGGATCTTCCCCGCTTTGCCTACTTGGAACGAAATCACCGCAAGTCCTTGACCATCTGCGGTCGGCGAGAAGAACAGCAATGGCTCCGCGGTCTGCTTTTTTGCAGGAAACGCAAGCTTTATTTCAATTTCGTCATCCACGGTATTTGCAAAGAAGACCGTCGGAACGGTTGCGTCTTTAGGTGCGATTGAGCCTGACGCGACCCGTCCCTTCTCGATCTTCATCAATGTACATTCCGCAACCGTGAGGTGCGGAACGTCGGCAGGCTTCTCCAGATAACCGAGATAGAAACACGATGAAGACACGATCAACTTCGTATTCAATGCGTTGCGGAGATTTAAGGCCATCTCGCCAAATCCGGTCTTTTTCAGTGCCTTGACTTCGCTGTCGGTGAAATCGCGAGTTTGCTTCAACTTCAGCGTCACAACCGCAACCCGTATCGCTCCTTCAGCCTTCACCGTAACTTTCCCGTCCGAGAACGTATCGAGCAGCTCGTGTGAAAGTACCTGGACTCTCCAGGGGCCAATTGTCGCAGCGTCGGCCTTTGGTATTTGCTGCGACAGTAATTGTTGCGACTGCGCAGCAGCACCCGAGAGGATGATAAAAACAGCGGCGATGCGGGCAGCAGACAGCGGACGCAGCATTTTAACGGCTCCAGATCATGATGACTACGAACAATGCCGGCCAGAGCAGAACCGCCAACCAAAGACTCGAGATCGCAGCGCGAAAGTCCTTCGAAAGGGCTGCGTGCTCGCCTTTGGCGGCAAGCAGGCCAGGATACTGCTGTTTCAGCAGATACCACTGGACAAGCCGAAGTATGAAGACAAATCCGAGTATCGGAATCAAACTAACTGCGACCGCTATCCGCGCATCCCGAATCAGGTTCGTGGCCTTCTTAACGGCCGCAGCGGGTAATGGTTCATTTTCCATCAGAGTGGCCAATGAGCTTTCTGCCTGACACCTGGGTCTGTCAACGAATTGTGTGATGAAATTGTTTTCCAAATCCTCACTGCGCTCAACATGTGGTCGCTTGACAGAGCTGGGCCATATAGATGTTAGACATCGAGAACGTACTCAATGAGCATCTTCCATTCAGACGTTGGATAAGCTTGAAAATCAATTTGTTCAATGTCAGATTCGCAGCGAGTTGGCAATAGCGATGGGACGTTAGTTCCAAGATAACGGTTCAGCAATCCAAATGTGAGAATAAACCGCTCGATCGAAGAGTTGAACACAAATACTTCCGATTCGCGTTCCAGATCAAAGCCACAGACCCAACCATCGGACTTTCGAATACACAACCAGGGATTAGCGCCACCGCCTTCTGAGTAGTCGCAGTTGCCAAACACCAAGAATTGTTGCGGAGCGGTGTTCCCAAAGTCAGCCTCGAGCGACATCAGTTCACGAAGTCCACTTTGCCCTGCTGAGAAATCAAATTCCATCGGAGTTGACTTTGCCATCCAGCGAGCAGAAAGAGGAAGTGACTTAGCAATCTCTTGAGCAATCGATGAAAGGTCGAGTCCCATTGTTCCGGCCTAACGAATTGCGATCTATCCGTCTGCAGGGATGCAGACGGATAGATCGTGCGTTGAACTTTTCCGCTTTGTGGCTCGGGGGCACCGTATGCGAAATCAATCCCGGCGACGTCTGTTGTCAGACACGATCTTATCGTGGGGGCGCGTGGTGTCACGAGGTTTGTGACGAGTCTCACGGATGGCGGGGTGATGCCTGGCGCGGCGATCTGGGGGATGATTTGTGCGCTGGATGGTCAATAGTATCGGGCTGAGGACCACGGCCAGTCGATGGTTCGTTGACAGAGTTCACGACGGACTGGGTTCATGTGGATGTAGTCTATGACATGCAGGAGCACTTCGCTTGTCGTGACGTTTCAATCCCACAGTGATTCCGGTTGAGCAGAACGATTGATTCAAGTTCGTGTGCCACTGGCTGTGCCAGTGTCCTACGAACGGACGGAATTTGCTCGATCTTGGGCCGACTCGTAGGGGAGCCTCGACCACAAAGTATATCAGCACTGGCATAGCCAGTGGCAGCCAGGAACGTTGAATGACGAGATGGACTCGTTGCCATGTGGGACCTGTTCGACACCAGCGACACTCGACAAGATCGAGCCAAACCACTCGAGCCGGATCCGTGTGCCACTGGCTATGCCAGCGTCCTACGAACGGACAGAATCTGCTCGATAATTGGGCCGACTCGTAGTTGAGATTCCACAGCACGGCATGTCAGCACTGGCACAGCCAGTGACACGCAATCCATTCGGATTCCACCAGTGCCACCGCCGAGCGTGCTGGCTGAAACGCCTCAGCGACACGAGCGCTTAAGTTCGACCGTCCTGTTCAGACAGCC
>CAYTDR010000940.1:0-2926 GCA_964436185.1 uncultured Candidatus Obscuribacterales bacterium
CCCTTCCATGTCCAGCTTAAAACATTGCTTCCCATGAAAGGCCCAAAGCCGGAACGCCAAGGCATGCGCCCGTTTCGGCAACGCCCAAAACTGAGCGGTGCAGAAGGGAGGGGTCACTTTGCCTGCGTCTTGACGATCTCGGTTCATTCTCCAATACACCCTTCACCACCGCTCTCGAGTCCAACGCGGCAGAAGCGATATCAGTCATTTCAGCAACCACCTCGAGTGTAGCGAGCACCATATGTGGTTCGTGCTCGACGAACATTGTTCGAATGGTCTCGGTTGGTAGCTCGAAGATGGAGGTTTTCTTCAGTAAATCTGCGGTTTTGGCGATCAGATTGATACCGTCAGAGTAGGAGAGAAGCGTGGTGGTAAGAACCGGCGATTGTGGAATGCCATTGGACCGCCCCCACTTGTATGAGCGACTCAGGTAATCGTGAGCGTGGCGATCAAGCTCCATCTTACTCAACAAAGCAGTCCATTCTGCGCTGGACCTAGCTTTTCTTGCATCATAGGCTCCGAGCACGATAGCGATAAAGGACTTCGCCTGTAAGGATAACTCTTTCAGTGGTATCATCCCCGCTACCGCTGCCAGCGGAAAACAATCTCTCATCAAAAGGTCACGGGCCGGAGAAAACGGCATCTCGTTGATACATACAGCTTCGGCGACGAGGAGTGAGACAGTCATATCGACATCAGCCATCGTTAACTTCGAACTCTTGCGATCGTTGGCTTTCGCCGCTGAGATGGAGGCAAGATGCTTGGCTCGCTCGAGCAAGAACAACTGTTCTGCTCTCCATTCGTCGAACTCAGGCATGATTCGAATTGCTTCGGAACGGAACTCGAGAGATTTGTTCAATCGGCGTTGTGTCTGTGATATCAGCTTCCCATCCGGAACAATCGATTTGCCATCGAATTGCAGCGAGACTCGACCAGCATCAGCATCCCAAACAGGCAACCCACTTAACCAGCGCGTTTGCGACTGAAGCACTCTAAGTGAGAGCCAGTTTTTGGTTCGTCGTCTGTCGATTCTCCCTTTCATGTCTCAATTTTACCAGCGCTTGCAAACAGTTCTCAAAGACTTTGAAAGCTGTTTGCAAGCAACAATGACGATAATTGAAAAGGTTCCTAATCGAAAGGGAATAATCTTGTTAAATAATCTCAAGACTTAAAGTAGCAAGACTGGTTACGGGAACGTGCTAAGGAACCTAATAGTAATTAGAGACTCCCTATTTCAGTCTCTGAACTATCAGGTGGCATCGACAGGAAGAATTGAATGACCGAGTTTGCTTTACTTAGAGACTTGGCGATGATCTGGGGCGTAGCGCTGGTCATCGGTCATGTCTGCATTCGCCTGAAGCAACCCGTGATAGCCGGATACATGTTAGCCGGAGTAATAGTCGGTCCTCATGGACTGAAGTGGATTAACCAGAGCGAACAGATACGAGTGTTGGCAGAATTCGGCGTCGCAATGCTGCTTTTCGCGCTCGGCGTAGACCTTTCATTGAAGCAAGTTCAGTCATCCGCACGCCGGATTCTATCAGCCGGCATTACACAAATCGTCCTGACATTGCTTGCCGGCTGGGGAATCGCATGGCTAACCGGACTGGCAGAAAGCCCAGGAGAGGGCTTTCTGTTCGGCAGCATCTGCGCCATATCGAGCAGCGTCGTCATCTCGAAGACCCTCATAGACCGAGGAGAGCTGGATTCCATTCACGGACGAATACTAGTTCCCCTGGCGCTGGTCCAAGACCTCAGCCTTGTGGTGATTATTCCTTTCCTCCCGGTTTTGCAGCCGACCGCGCAGGCAGATATGTCGGGGATGTTGGTGTCTGCGTTGAAAGCGATCGGTTTTGTCCTGATCACCGTAATAGGTGCTACGCGCATCATTCCTGTGTTCCTGTCTAAATCAGCAAAGGCCGGCTCGAAGGAGATCTTCGTACTGACAATCCTGGTGCTTTGTCTTGGCATTGCGCTCCTGAGCGAGTTCTTGGGGCTTTCAATCGCATTGGGAGCTTTCCTCGCGGGAATCATGATGAGCGAATCAACATATGCGCATCAAGCATTGCATGATGTTACGCCACTGCGAGACATCTTCTCTACGATATTTTTTGTCTCTGTCGGCATGCTTTTGGATCCCGCGTATATTTTGCAACATTGGATTCAAGTGACAATCTTCGTTTCCGTTCTGATCGTCGGCAAAGCTCTTATAGGCAGCCTGTCTGCCCTTCTCGCCACCAGCAATCTGCGCAGCGCGATTCTTGTAGGTACAGGATTGAGCCAAATAGGGGAGTTTTCGTTTGTCTTATTGACTTTAGGATACAACTACAAGCTCATCAATGATGCCATTTACAATTTGTTTTTCGCTGGCGCAGTGGTCTCGATGATTGCCAGTCCGGGACTAATGTCTGTGGTACCAAAACTCTTACTGAATAGATTACGAAAGTCGGACGACATTCCGAAAAATTCGCGACATTCTCATCTCAAGGAACATGTCATTCTATGCGGGTTTGGAAGGATTGGCAAAAATCTGGGGCAAGCACTCGAGGCATTTCAGCTTCCCTTCGTTGTAATCGAGCTCAATGCCAACATCATCGAAGACCTGGCTATGAGTGGAATTCCTCACATCTATGGCGATGCAATGAATCCACTTACCCTGGTGAAAGCTCAATTGAAACATGCGTCTATGCTCGTCCTGACAATGCCTGATCCGCTGTCAGTCGAAACTGTAGCTGCCTTTGCCAGAGAACGAAATCCAGATATCAAAATAGTAGCGAGGGCGCACAGAACCGACGATATTCGCATATTCAGATCGGCAGGTATAAATGCGGTAGTACAGCCGGAATTCGAAGCGAGCATCGAGATCACAAGACTGGTTTTGCACGGTCTCAGCCGACCGGCCAATGAGGTTCACCGGGCACTCAAC
>CAYTDR010000940.1:2936-3533 GCA_964436185.1 uncultured Candidatus Obscuribacterales bacterium
AAAACGCGTCGATACGCCATTTTTCAACCAGACATAGACGTGTTGGAACACGGCACACATTTCGACATTGGTGACGACCAAATGGGAATTTGGTACAGAGTAACCTCCAAGAACATTGCCGGGAGGAGCATCTCAGAGCTCAACGTGAGGGGAGAAACGGGCGCAACAATTACTGCAGTGCGAAGCAGAGGACAGACGATCGCGTTTCCCGATGCTGTATTCAAGCTTGAACTTAATGATGAGGTGTATGCGGTCGGCAACTCGGACCAATTGTATAAACTTGAGATGAAATTTGCATTTGTTCAAAGTAAGTATGCCGCCGAAGGTTCCAACGAAGTAGCTCCCGGAGTCGATTAGACAGCTTGAAAAATCGGCTCCGCTTGTCATCCGCCATTGCAGTCTCCTCACGCCAAGATGGAGTTCAACCGTATTTCGTGTTCAGCGGCGTCTCAATTGCCTTGCGGGAGGCTTGCAAACAACCACCTCCACGCAGAAATTTTTTTCGTTTTGCGAAACAGTCGAGCATGATTCATCATGTTGAAAGCGTTTTGCAAGGCTACATTGATACCATTGCCTGTAGCGTCGCGAATCTATCCT
>CAYTDR010000941.1:0-3533 GCA_964436185.1 uncultured Candidatus Obscuribacterales bacterium
GTACGCCCGAGCCGCGTCTGTGTCGCCTCGCTCCAGCCACATGAGCACGTATTCAAGCCCGCCGCATCGCCCGGCGTGGTCATCGAGGAATGACCGCAACCGGGCAATGACGACGGCATGGTTAGCTCTGTCGGTCATTTCCGCTCGGGCAGATGTTACGCCGCACGATGCGCAGGAGATTGGCTTGCGCGCTCGCTATCTGGGCCAGGGCCTCCCTGATGTCGAGCTTCTCCCTGCCGGAGACCGTGAGCGCGACGGACCAGTCGTCGTTCACGCCGCAGTCCCGCGCCCTCAGTTCGATGGTTTCCGGCTCGAGGCTGTGCTCGTCCTCGCACAGGACTTTGAGCGCATCCAGAACTTCGCGCCCGAAGCTGCCTTCCAGACCCAGGGCCTGTACGCATTCCCACTCCCGCTCGTGGACGAGATCCAAGTTCTTGTGGCCGTTGGTCAGGCGAGTGGTGGGCGAGTGGGGTATGGTGCGAAAGATGTACCATTGCTGCTGTCGCAACTCTTTGGCCTTGGCGACCACTTCCGGCGAGAAAGCCTTCTTCATCTCTTGTCTCGGATTAGGATTGGGGTTCGTTGACCAGTACGTTTGGTTGTCCTGTGCCGAGGATCGCACCCGCAGGGCGGATGCGATCTTCGGGCAACGATGACGACTTACGCAGCCAGGGCAGCCGCTTCCGTCTGCTGGAGGCTGGCGGTGAACCGCTTGGCCGCCGCGGACAGCTCGTCGGCCATCTCGTGCAGGCTGATCATCTTCTTGCGGAACTTCTCCTTCAGCTCATTGCGGGCGTGCGCCATCGCTCGGATAGCCCTGGCGAACTGGCTCTGCCCTTCCAGCAGACGCGCGGCGATGGCCTCCTCCTCCAGGCGTCGCTTGCGCAACTCGTTGCGAATCTTGCCCAGGCTGCGCGCCACGATGAAGACTTCCGGCTCGGGCTCGTTGAGGTCCCAGGTGACGCCGACGTAGGACAGGAGCTTGAGGATGTAGTAGGTGAGGTCCAGCTCCCACCACAGAAGCCCCTGCCGACAGATGTGTTGGTGCGCGTGGTGATTGTTGTGGTGCCCTTCGCCGAGCGCGAACAGACCGACAATCCAGTTGTTCTTGCTGTCATCGGTGGTCTCGTACCGGCGGGTACCGAAGGTATGAGTCACCGAATTGACGCACCACGTGACGTGCCACGTGAAGGCGGTGCTGATGAAGAATCCCCACGTCACCATCTGCATGCCGGACGTACCGTAGGCCTCGCCGAGGAAGTCGCCCAGGAAGTAGAGGGCCGCGATGTATGCGCCGATCACGAGGAGCTGCAGGCGCTCGATCCAGACCAGCTCGGGGTACTTCTCGAGGTCACGGACGTGCGTCTGCATCTCGGGCACGCGGCTGGAGAGAATCCAACCGAGGTGACTCCACCAGAAGTGGCAGAAGTGGGACCACCAGCCGTTCTCCGGCGGACGCGGCGAATGCAGGTCCTTGGGCTGGTCCGACTCCCGGTGGTGGTGGCGGTGATCCTTGGCCCAGTGGAGTGGCCCGCCCTGAACTGCGGTCACCCCGATGAGGGCGAGGATGCTCTGGAAGACCCGGCCGGTGCGGTACGACCTGTGGGCGAAGTAGCGGTGGTAGCCACCGGTAACGGCGAACCCCCGCACGACGTAGGCGGCGATGGCGACCGCGGCAGCGACCCAGCTTACTCCGTAACCGATGGCGAGCAGGCAGCCGAGGTGCATGACCGCGACGACGATTCTCGAGATCCAGACGTTGACAACGTGAGGCATGAGTTTTCCTTCTGTTTTTTAGGAAAGTTTCAGTGGGTTGGTTAACACTGGTGTTTCAGATTCGACCACCCCGAGGGGCGCTGGCCGAACCTAACGAGGCTTTGTTGTTCAGTCCGACAGAGACAATTCCCACCGCGTGCAAGGTCCTTTCAGCGTTAAACTGGTGGGAGAAGTTGCGTTGTCTTGAATAGGCTTTGCTTAGCGGGTTTAGACCTTGTTTTAGGTTGTTGATGGATAATTCGACTGTAGACGTCCGCATTTATGGATGTCAAGAATGACGCTGATGCTAAATTTTTTCCCGCAGGGCACAAAAGTCACCACAGCTGGCTGTTCAGCGCCTTCGGATATTGCGTTGTTATTCTCGAAATCAAGACCAGCTCTTGTTTGTGAATGATATCTGTACTAGTAGAAACTGCCAGTACTAAGTTCATGAACTACTTCAGGTAAACTTCGTGGTATTAAAAGTGGTTCTAAGCGTTCTCTCATCTTCGTCGATTGATATTATGCACAAGCTTGAGAATGATTTGTATGTTTTCGAGAGTGGTAAGAAAGTTCAAGGGAAGTTCTTCAGGATCAAATGGCTGATTTAGACTTATCAGTTCGCTATAGAACACTGCCGTCAAGAGTCGGATTTCCGGTAATGTGTGCGCTGGTGCCGGTTTGGGCTTTGCTGGCGCCGATCATGCTTGGTTTGTTTCTCGGTTATGTAGCTGGACATTCCACGACAATCAGTTCCTACGCCACTGCGTTGATCTGTATCGTCTTGCTTGGCATTCTGGCGATGGGCATCGTGCTCACTGCTTTCACCGAAGACGATCGGATTTACGTATCGAAAGATGGCATGGCGTTTCCGCTTTTTCTCCTGCCGCTCCTTAAGTTCAAACGCAACAGAAGCTGGAGTGAGTTGAGACATGCTGATTTAGAGATGTCTGATAAGGGTGATCATGTATTGCGCCTGCACTATGACAACGCAGTGGTGCCGGTCAATCTGGAAAACATCAGCGAGTCGGATCGAGAGCAGATGCTTCTGGCGGTGGAGCTCTGGGGCAGTGGATGTCAGCGCTCTCCGGCTTTGATTGAATATCAAAACGCATTGCAGGATGAGATTCGCGGACTGGATAAGCTGAGTTACACCCAGATGTGGGAAGAAGAGCTGGGCAGGCGCTTTACCGCCACATCGTTCGTCCCTCTGGAACCGGGAGCGAAACTAAAAGGCGGCGAACTCCAGGTAGTCAAACAGCTCGCTTTTGGTGGACTCTCTGCAATCTACGAAGCACAGCATCATAAAACCGGCCCCTTAGTCATTAAAGAGGCTGTTATTCCCGCCAATGCCGAATCAGCCGACAGACAGTCTGCCGAAGCTCGCATCGAGAAGGAGTCGCGTATTCTGATCAAGCTCGATCATCCGGGAATCGCCAAAGTTCTCGATTACTTCGTCGATGATGGTCGGCATTATCTGTGCCTCGAATACGTTAACGGTCAAGACCTGCGGCAATTGGTCAAACAAAACGGACCGCAGCCGGAGGACAAAGTGCTTGATTGGGCCAAGCAGGTGGCGAAAATCGTCCAGTATCTGCACAGTCAGGATCCGCCGATCATCCATCGCGACTTGACTCCGGACAACCTTGTCTTGCGCAAGGATGGAGAAGTTACTCTCATCGATTTCGGTGCTGCCAATGAGTTCATTGGACAGGCGACCGGAACCCTGGTGGGAAAACAAGCCTCCATGTCCCCCGAGCAACTACGCGGTAAAGCAT
>CAYTDR010000942.1:0-3525 GCA_964436185.1 uncultured Candidatus Obscuribacterales bacterium
GCGTCAGCGAACCTCGGCAAGGTTTATGAGACTTGTGTCCGATCGCATGAGCCTGCAAGGAGTCAGGACCCCACCAGCGCGGAAGCTGGGGAGACTCGGCGCCGGTTGCTTCACTTGTTATCTCGTCATTCAAAGAGGTGCAGAATGGTAGGTTTGCTAGAAAAAACAATCGTTCCTCCCCACGTTCTCATGGGACTGATGCGAACAACTTGGCCTGTGTCGATGCTTCGTATGGGAGTAGAACTGGGGATTTTTGATGCCATGGCCGGTGGTGGCAAGTCGCTCCAACAGTTGTCGCAGACTTGCAATATGGATTTAAAGGCAGCCGAAGTCTTTCTGAATGCCTTTGTCGGACTGGGTGTACTCGAGAAAAAAGAGCCTGATCTGTATGCTCTGACCACCGAATCTGAGCTTTATCTGCTCTCAAACAGCCAACTGTTCATGGGTACCTACTTCCAGATTTCGCCGGGACTGTCCGAGCCCTGGCAGCATCTGTCCGAGATTGCCAAATCAGGAGTTCCCTTTGCAAAAGTAGATAACGCTGACAAGGCGCAGGAATTTTTCCCGCAACTGGCGAAGGCGCTTTTCTCACTCAATTTTGCTTACGCTAAAATGCTGGCCGATGAGCTAAAAGCGCATTCGGACAAAGGCGCGCGCGTGCTCGATCTCGCTTGTGGCAGCGCAGTGTGGAGTATTCCTCTGGCACTCGAAAACAACAAAACCAAAGTTGATGCGCTGGACTTTCCTCCCGTCCTCGACATTGCTCGAGAGTTTGCGGAAAAGAATGGAGTATCCGAACAGTACAGCTATCTTGCCGGCAACTGGCGCGATATCAAGCTGGAGAAGTCTGCCTACGATGTTGTGATTCTCGGTCATATACTTCATTCCGAAGGAAAGGCTGCTAGCGAGAAAATGCTTGCAACCGTATATGATGCCTTGAAGGAAGGTGGCAAAATTGTGATTGCCGAGTTTTTTACGGATGAGAGCAAATGCTTCCCTGCTTATGCATCTATGTTTGCGGTCAACATGTTTATCCTCACAACTGAAGGATGCGTGTTCACTCATAACGAGATGGATCAGCTACTGAAGACAACAGGATTCTCAGGAATAAAGCACGTCGTGCATGAGCCGTATGAATCGACAGTGCTTGTAGCGACGAAGTGACAAAACGATCTTAACTGTGCCTGGGATTTGTAGGACGTTTTGAAGGCATTGAACGAGACTAAAGGAAGGCGGCCATCTGGTCGCCTTCCTTTTAAGTTCATACGCTGACACATGTCTCTATAGAATGGTCGTCTTCCTCGACAGCGCAAGTCCATCCGAACAGACGAATACAAGTGCCACCATTCCAGGGGACAGAAGCTCTGCTCGGTCGGAAGTGAGCACCGACTGGCGCGACAACCATGCGAACAATGGACGGCATTGAAGGCGCAAACGGTCTTAAACGATTGTCTTTGAGTCGAAGGGTCGCTGTACTACTGGAAGAGATTAAGCGGGCTTTCCTGCGCGTCTCCTGGGGCTGCGGACTGTTGACCGGGAGCGGTCGGGAACGTGGCGTTGACTCTTCTTGGCGGTCGAAGAACCTTGATCTTGCCTTTCTTTATGTCCTTCGCCTGCTCGGAGAGCAAGAAGTTATGATTGTGCGCCAGCACCTCTTGTTGTTTCGAGATGATTGCCTGGTTCTGCCTGATTATGGCGTTCTGTTTTTGCAACATCAGAGCTGCCTTCGTGTCGACGCGAGGAGGCTCTTTCTTGCGCGGGAGCGAGATGGATGTGACTGGCGGCGCCATTGTCTCGACAGGGGCAGGAGGCGGCGGCGGTTGTGCCGGAATCGGATCTCCGAAGACCGCTGCTGTATTGGTAAAGGACTCCCGGCTGTCTTGTGTCTCTTCTATCGAGGCGGCAGGAATGCTTGGCTGTTGAACTTTGTTTGCTACACGCGCAGCAGCTGCTTTGCCTTTCACAGCATGTTTCGATGGTGGTTTAACGGCTGCCTTGACGGGCTGTTTGGCAACCGGGGCTTCCACTAAAGGCGGTGGTGCCTGGTCGAATAAACTGTTGGCAAGAGTCGCCGAAGGCTCTGCGGATGTTGAAACTACGGCTGGCTGGACGGGAGTGGGCTTGCCCTGCATGCCGGCTTTCTTCTGCTGCGCAGCTAACTGGGCTTTTTTCCATTTGCTCATCGGTTTAGCCGCGGCAGAACTTGCTGCCGGTGAAGCCATCATATCTGGTGCCGACGGCGCGAGCTTTCCGGGTTTTGCCGTCAGCCCTTTTGCACTGTCAGCATCGGAACTCATGCTCGTTTGGTTTAGTAAGCTTGCCTTTTGCCAGTCAATAACGAACTGATTGACTACGAACTCAACCATGTGATTGAGCTCCTGAAGATTGTTTCCTCTGATGAAACCGTATTGGCCGCAGCGCCACAATATTGCAACTGTTGCTTTGGGCACATTACGCCGAGAGCTGGTTACAGGATCGAGAAGATTGCCCTCGATGGCGTAGCTGATTCCCTGAGTCTTTCCGTCGGCAGTTTGAATCAGCTGCAGCCTGGTATCAATTTCCAGCGTTGCTGACTCAGGGACGTTTTTCACGAAACGCAGATCATCGACTTGGATGCCGTGACTGCGAAGCTGGTCTTCGATCAAAGTCTTCGCCAGTGGAGGCAAACCCAGGCGCTTAGCACCATCTCCACTGCTCGTGATGACCACTGATATTTTGTCAATTCCAGCCAGGGCCTGCGTCTGCCGGTGAGTCCAGGAATCTGCCCAGGCCGCACCACTGACAGAGCCAGGCTGAAGTTGCAAGCTGTTGGCGAACAACACGCCGATCACAGCCGCAAAGAACTTACCTGCGCCCTTATTTCTCCTGCCCCTCGACATAGCCACCCAACTCATCTCAGACCCGTCCCGGAAATCAAGTGTAGACTAACGCTTTTGTGTTTTCTTGAGTTTAAACTAAGGCATATTCTCAAGATATATGAAAACGTCCCCGCGTTTGCAAAAAGCGGGGACGTTTCTACAATTATCAGCTTAAGAGAATTGAAATTAGCTTAGACCTACTTCTGTTTTGAAGAAACGGTCGAGGTACTCGATGCAGCTCTTGTCGTAGAAGAGCTTGCTCTTGCGCTCCTCGATCATTTTGTTTTGTGCCTGCAGATATTCTTGATCGTTACCCAGGCGAGCAGCCAGATCGATGTACTGATCAAGTGAGTGAACGATCAGCTCTTCTGCTCCAATCATCTCGAGCATGGCGCAGCTGTGTCGACCTCTCATGAATTCCGTCGGCAAGGTGACGACCGGGGTGTTTAGAGCCAGGGCGCGCATTGTGGTGATACCACCGTTCCAGCCGATGGAATCGAGGTAGACATCCATGATGTTGATCAGGTGCATGAAGTTGTCGAACGGCATGCGTGGCAACACTTTCACGTAGTGGTCATAATCGAGTCCTGCGTCGTTGAAGGAAGCTCGCAGGCGATCCTCGAATTGTCGATCTACGATGTCGCACTTGTATCCGCAGAATACGAAG
>CAYTDR010000943.1:0-3515 GCA_964436185.1 uncultured Candidatus Obscuribacterales bacterium
ATCCGATTACATCAATGGATTTCTCATCGATGTTTCCTACAACTTTTCCTGCCAGGAGTATGTAGGCGAGCTCCATCGGATTTATAGACGTAACTCGAACGCACGTGGCGTCGAGGGCTGCCAGATCTTCTCCCATGGCGACAAATCCGGTGTTTATAGCAGTGCCGTTAATCGGACCGTCCCCTTCCATCGCCACCACTGCATCCACAACGGCGAAGATTGGATGAACGAGATGAACCAGGTCGATTATGGATCTCGGTATTCCCTTTATATGTAGAAGATTTTTCGGCCATCCATATTTTCTTCCGGGAGCTGTGCCAAAGAGGTTTTTCATCGAGCAGGTCACACCTACCCAGTGGTGAGTCTTCAACTTGGGCACACTTACCACTGCGTCAGCATTAACGATCGTCTTTGGAAGCCAGAACTCTTTCAATCCTGTAAAACTGTCGGGATTCGGAACTCTAACTATGTCATCGAGGTTGAGATCGACAAACTCGACCTCGGAGTCCCTACATGCTTTTCCTATGCCGGTGACATCGAGTAGATACTCGGTGTCGCGCATGTGCCCAGGTCCTTCTGCAACGGTGACTTTTGCTGCTCCGAGCGAGTAAACGAGTGCAATCGCAGCTTTGAGAACGCTTGGATTGGTGGTTACAGGTTTGTCCTTTCTGTACTCGACCATATTAGGTTTTAAAATTACACTCTTGCCCGAGAGGGACGGCAAGCTGAGTTTTCCTGCATATTCCTTCAGCATCGAAGTGATGTCTTCGTCATAAGTCGGACATGGAATGAGGGCAACCGTCGATCTTTCTTTGCGTTTCCTGGCCGCTTGAGCTTCCGAAACGTCCGGCACATCGGTGAAACCAGGACGTTTTTTACAAGAGGTGAGTGCAGCTGTTGTCGCTGTTGCTGCTGCTGTTTTAAGAAATTCACGTCTTTTCATTGTCATTCACTTTAACAGGCAAGCAAACGGGCTTGCGACCTTATCAACTCTTCTTTCTATATTCCAGTAACTAACTGCAAAACCTCAGTCAAGTAGAGACTTTGAGCAAATTTCGATTGGTAGCCGCTGCGTTGATCGCCATGCATGAAAGACCGTTCACCATGTTGTTTGAATCGAAACTTCCGTCGTTCCTCTTTTTCTGTCTTTCGAGGAGGTACGCGATTTCGCGGCTACACGGCTGTCCATGAGCATTCAATGCAAGTGCTGACCATGCAAGTCCCATGGCAGAGCTGTCTTCGTTCGATAATGTACGGAGATATTTGATCGAAGTTTGAATTGATTTATGGCCCTCACGTCCCTGCAACGCCAAAAGTGCTTCGCCGGTTGTTACTCGATAGGGAGGGAGAATGGCACCAAGTGAGACGTCGTTGCCATGGTTCCAGCCTCCTCCTTTACAAGGGTGTTCGAGAAGAAACATCTCGGCGAATTTGATGATCTCTTTCGATGCCGCATGCGTTGGCATCCCAGGTACTTTGAAAGCCATGAGATGATAGCTGGTAGGTTCCACCCAATGAAAACAACCTGGGTCCCAAGGCCATCCTCTTGAGTATTGAAGTTCTTTAGGTCCTTTAGACAAAAACACCAGTAGATTCGCAACCGGTGGATAAAAATAGGCCCTACTTGCCACCAGTCTGAGAATGCCTCGATCAACTGCGTCTTTGAATTTGTTGTCCTTGCGAAGCTGCGGATCAGCCTTGTCAAAAGAACGCAGCGACAACATGACGGGTCCACTTACCCAATCAGAGAAACCGGCTTGTGGTGCGGTTGGCCATCCACCATCTTTGTTCTGAGTTTTGAGAAGAAATCGGATCGTATTCCTTATTAGATGATCTTCACGGTGATCCGATAAAGATTCTTGCAAGGCCAAGCTGCACCAAGCGGTAGTCTCAAGCGAAGCACCACCGTTCTTCTTATAGGACCACCAGCCCTCTTCGGACTGGGATCTCTTTAAATAGTCTTTGCTCTTTTCCAACGCATTCTCAAGATCAACCTTGGAATACGAAGCTGACTCAACTTCATTTGGGACTTTATTCTCTTTCTCAGTATTGGTCCCCATTGCTAAAGTCCTGCCATTTGGGAAGTCCGTATCTCCCCAGTTTAACAAGCTTTCCGACAAGTGTCGTACTTTCCAGTCCCTGTCTCATAACCTGAAAATGTTGCGAGAAGTTACGAAGACGATCGGATGCGATTTCAGCAGAGTGCGAACAGTCAATTCAAGTACAGGTGTGCCGAACGACCTTAGACGCGTTTCATTAAGTGGTGGGGTAAAAAACAAAATATCACCACGATGTCAAGATCGGGCTGTTCAAGACTAGGCGAGTTTGATGGTGGCATATAAGATAGTGTTAATGGCACCGAGGCGCATGCCTTCCTTCTTTCGAAACTACCCAACACAAACTGATTAGAGATCTGGTTGCAAGGGTAAGGTGCAGTTTAGTAAACAATGAATGACTTAGGAGGTGGTTGATTAACCCAAGACTATTTGGTGTAATGTCGGTTTCGTACGGTGGTATACGTTACTAAATTTAACAATAGTCAATGCTTTTGAGTACAAGTGTTGCCAAGCGCGTTGGTCAGGCTGGATAATCAATCAGAACTGGCGTGCCAATAACCAAGGTTCGTCTTGAAGGTATTGAAGGAGGATTTTTATGCTACATCGTTTTATCAGTGACGAGTCAGGTCAGGGTATTACCGAATACGGTGCAATCCTAGCGTTCGTTGCGATCCTAGTTGCGGTAGTATTCGCCCTTACACAGGGCGCGTTGGCAGGAGCCATCTCATCAGCGTTCTCCGTTGTTGTAGATAAGCTCAACCAATTGTCTTCGACGGCAGCAGGTTCGTCGTCCTAGTCAATCAAAAGATTAGTGCAATTGGAAAGAAGGGCTTTATGCCCTTCTTTCTGCTTTTTGGTCATTTTGGCCAAGTTTCTCAGAGTGCAGGAGTTATTCCTGCACTCTGCTATTGATGAAGGTTTCGGTGAAGAATCAGTTGCTTAGCTGTGCATTACTTTCGCTCACCTTCGCACCAAATAAGATGCTCGAGAAAAGAATGTCGATCAGCAAAAAGTCACTTAGCTCCGTCTTTGGTATCAAGCGCCAAGCACCACATAGAAATCACCTTTGGCAAGAAGAGCTCAATGAAGATGCCGGCAATAATGCTGTAGCGCGAAAGAATCTAGTCGATGCTCCTGACAAGCGGGCGATTTAACGACGGATAATTGCGCGATCGACAACACACCTTTCCGGCGAAGAGAAAATTTCATTTCGACCTTGTTACATCTGACGATTTATTTTCGAGATTTTGATCAGAGATTTTCATTTAGGTTTGCCCAAGTGAGGTATGGCATCGAGACTGGCTCTGGATGCGCCATCCACTCTACAAAAGACTGTCGTCATCTTGTGGTGGAGTTCGAGCTGGCACCACTCCAATAAGCAGATGGGTGAGTTTCCAGTGATCAAAGTAGTAACGCCGCTCTACTTACCGAAGAACAATTCCCATCTTGTCGAATCGG
>CAYTDR010000944.1:0-3513 GCA_964436185.1 uncultured Candidatus Obscuribacterales bacterium
CCTAGCGGAACTCCTTAGTCCCAACCCTTGCCGACCAGTTCCCAGGCGGCCCAATAACGTGGTGCTCGCCATTCTGGATGTGCGGGGTCGTTCTTTATGGATAGCTGTGCCTGCTCCAGCGCCTCGGCTTTCTCCATTTTCTTCACCCAGAGATTCGTGTAGAGGTGTTTCATCAATGCGCGGGTTGCTTGATCATCTACCGGCCACAAAGATAACAAAACTGCTTTTGCTCCGGCGGCCATCAAGGCAGAACGGAGACCGATGACGCCTTGACCTGTAGCTTCTTCACCACGACCGGTATCACAGGCCGATAGCGTTACAAGGTCACAATTTCTTAGATCTACGGAGACAATATCTTCGGCGGTCAGCTTCCCTTCAGTTGTATAGGATTCCTTTTCCCGTGCAAGCAGGAGCCCAGATTTCAGAAGAGGATTTCTGTTGGCAGTAGTAGAACTTCCATTTGAACTACTGACACGAACACCTCGCGACGCGAGCCCGACATTTGTAGCTTTGCCTGCATTGAGGAAAAAACCGTGAGTAGCGAAGTGCACTATGCGGCAGTTCGGTAGGCTTTTTCTGACAACCGATTTCGTAGGCATCTCTGCGGTAAGTAGAGTTGCTGAGATGCCACTCTTGTTAGCAAGCTCCTTGATCTCGAGTACTTCTTGTTCTGCGCCCTTCAGCTGAAGCCCCTTGTCTCTGTATTTGATACCACCGATCAGTAATGCGGTGTTTTCAGTCGCCGGCTTCACATCTGAATTTCCTTTGTTGCGAAGCAGTATGAGTTCTCGAGGGCTGTCCACATGACACAAGCGGTTTTGGTTTCCAGGATCGTTAATGACAAAGGAATTCCATGGCAATCTGGAGAGTTCACCATCCTCACAGATCCAGAATTTGCTAATTCCGGCAGGCGTTGCCTCTTTGATTTTGTCCCAGATGCTGCTCTTAATTGTGTTCCACGTCTTGTCTGACTGTTCCAGGGAGTCCACAGGTGACTCAACTTCAGCCACCTGCGCTATTTTTACATCGCGATTGGAGCGACTGTGAATGCCGCGTTCGCGCCAATCGGATATGGCTTTATTCAAGGCTTCGACGGGACCTAGGTCGATAAACTTGATCGGACTGTTCTTGGTCAGAAGGAATACCGCGTAGTGAGCCTTCTTGTCTGAAAAATCTTGGAAGGTCCAGATGTCAACGAATGCTTCGTCAGGCTTGAGCGATTCCTGGAAATCACTGGTCTTGGAAATCTTTTCCAGTGGGTCTTCAAGAGTTGATTTGCTGATCGTTCGCTCGTATTGCTCCTTCTTTTTTGTGAATATGGAAGCTAGCTTTGTGGAGCCTTCATCTTTTGGTATTTCATCCATGGTGGAAAGTACAGACCGCACAACTGCCAATACCGCAGCATCTCCTCCTTCTCCATTGCTCGCTGACTTGCATCTCAGACCTTCGATGAGGAGACCTTTCCATTTCATTAGAAAGCCATATGATTGGTCGAGATCTTTCCCTTCGTGGCAGATCGTCGTAAGCGTAGCTGCGGTATCGAGGACCGTCTCAAGGAAGGCTCTTTGTTCTGCATACGAAAGTCCTGGAAAAACGGTCTTAACTCTCCTGTCGAGCGAACCGGCGGCCTTGAATGCTTGAATCTTTGCGCTAGCCTTGTCTCCTGTTATATGCGAGATCGTTGCAAGCATGTTCATGTCACGAACTTCATCCATTACGACAACGTTGCTTTTTACGTGAATATCGAGCGCCTTGGACACTAGCGTTCTTGCCTCTTCATATTCACGATTCTCGAATTTAACCGATGCCAACTCGCAATATGCATCAGCAAGACTCATCTTACTGCTCGCGTCATCCAGAGCGCGGCAATCGCTGACGACTTGGTCGAACAGAACGCAAGCCTCTACAACCTTATTCTTTGCCAGGAGCAATTTGCCCAGAGTCACCAAAATTGGTGCCTGCTCGGCTGCTGAATCGTTGCGCTGTTTTCTAATTGCAAGCGCCTTTTCACCCGATGACATAGCGATGTCAATTAATGCTGAATCTTTGTTTGAGATTCCTAAATTCGCTGCAGATCCACAGAGAATCTCGAGTGATTCTAAGTGTTCTGTCTCAGGCATCTCTTTTGAAGATTCAGCTTGCTGGCTCAGCTCTAAAGCGCTTTGATAATCACCCTGTAGCATGGAGATTTTGGAGTCGACGAGATCGCACTCGCTGGCAAGCTTTTTACTGATGTGTGTATTATTTCTGGCGTCCGAAAGTTCTGAATGAGCATCGGCATAACGCTCAGCAAGCATGAGCAGCTCTGCAAGCGCGATGCTTCTCGATACCTTCTCGTCATCAGAGATACTGCCTAACTCTTTCGAATTCCTCGCTTCCCTCACCACGTATCCAGCCAATGAAGGCAAATGTGAGTCTGCAAGTGAATATGCCATAAACATGCAGACATTGAACATTGTGGATTTGTATAAATTGCTTGAACCAAGACCAGTTGTACTTTCTTTGAACTGCGTTGCAACAGACTTCAGAAGGTCGTGCGTTGATTTAAGTAACCTTTTGTCGGTGCTTCCCATCTGGTGAAAGCGCATACACACATCTACTTGATTAAGCAACTCGAGGAATGCATCAGCCTTTCCACGAATCTGAGATACGCGTTGAAAGTCCCCGGCGACTGGCCAACTTAGATTGGAGACCATTCTATTCAGCGCTCTGGCTTCAAGGCAGTCAACTAACAAGAGCTTGGCTTGAGGGAGCTTTTCTGCAATCGCAACCGCATTATTGTAAGCTTCTTCAGACTTCGTCCTGTTTTTTACGGCGATGAACACGTCTCCCAATAGGAGCAGGCACTCTACCGTAGTCTCATCTGGTTTGTTCTTAGAAGCTGCTGCTGTCTTACGTGATAGAACTTCAATCGCTGCATTCAGTCGGCCCGAGTCAGCGGCCGAAAGAGCTTCTGTCAGAATTGGGATTTTCTTGTCCGCATATTTTTTGTGTCTATCGTGGATTCTCGCCTGACAAATTAGTTTCCAGAAGTGTAGTTTGCGGCCGAAGAGTGGCTGGTTGACTGTTTGAGACATGGACTTCAGCACTCCACGTAAAGAGATCAAATAGAAGTGTTCTGCCTCGAGTATGTTGTTCTGATCTAGACAGGTTTCGCCCGTTAGTTGAGCGTATCGAGCCGTATCCGGATGATCGATTCCGTGGATTCTTTTACTCGTTTCAAAACATTCGACTTGTAACGCTTTAGCTTTGGCGCGATATTCTTTCTCCTTGCTGGGAGGGTTTTCAACAGTCTTTGTCTCAGCGTTGTTAGCTGCATTTTCTACCGACGTCTTGCTCTTATCTGCGATCGCGTTATATAAATCCGCTACCAAAGCTTTGGCCTCAAGCGTTAATGGATTGTCGGGCCCAAAAGCTATCGTTCGAATTTTCAAGGCTCTTTGTCGCATCTCTTCAGCTTGTTCGAGATTTCCTGCCAACACCGCATCAGTGGATACCAGGTCTAAAGATGTC
>CAYTDR010000945.1:0-3508 GCA_964436185.1 uncultured Candidatus Obscuribacterales bacterium
CTACGACACCTTCGTCAATAGCGCCTATCTTCGCCAGGGCAAAGCGGATGAATTCACTACCCGCCTGCCATCCGAACGCAAGCATGTCCTCTCAGAAATCCTTGGGCTTTCCTACTTCGACCGCGTCAGAGACGCCGCCAAAGAGAAGTCCAGAGCATCGTCGACCAAATTAGAAGCCGTCCAGGCACGGGTGGAAAGCCGCGAATCAATCGCAGACGAACTTGACGACTTGACGGCAAAGTTCGAAGTTAGCAATACCAATCTCTCTACCACGACAGATTCCCTCGAAGCCAGCCAACTCGAGGTGACCGCGCTTCGGGGCACTCTGCAGGATTTGCGTTTGCTCCAGCAGAATTTTGACAGCATTCACAGTCAAATTGATGATTTGCAAACGGACATCGAGCAGCTTTCCATTCAGGAAAAGCAGTTGTCTGCGCGAACGGCACAAATAGATGAGGTCCTCCGGCAATCCGAAGAAATTGAAGAAAAGCAAGCCAGATTCCGCCAGGTGAAAAGCGATGTAGAAACGCTCGACAGCATGAGCCTGGAGATGCAAATAAAGATTGAAGAGAAACTGCGCCTGCAGTCCGAGCTGGCCAACACGCGCAGCCGTCTCGAGGTAGAACGAGAGCATCTGAGGCTGACTTATGGCAACATGGAAGAGAGCGCCACGGCGTTGCGCAATGATACCGCCGATGAGGGCAAGATCAAACGCCAGTATGAAGAGTATCAAGAGCTGCTGGCAGAAGAGTCGAAGCAGGCTGCAAAACAAGACGCTTTTACACGACTGACGCAGCGTGCCAGTCAACTGGAGACCGTACTGATCGAATCACGAATCAGGCTGGAGTCTCAGATCGGACAGAAAGAGCAACTGGCGCAGGAACTGGCCGAGATGGCCAAGGCTGCGGAATTCCTTTTGAGAGAGAGAGATGCACTCGAAGAAGAAGCATTAATGCTCGATCGCCTGGAATCTGAGTTTGAACTGGTAGAACAAAAAGGCATGGCTGTTAAATCGGAACTCGATTCTCTTGCAGCCATGAAAGAGGGTTTGAAGCGCAAGAGACAAGAAATTGACGACAAAATAGCGGAGTTGAAGCAGCACGATCATTCGACGATCTGCCCACTCTGCGCCGCGCCCATAGTCGATCGAGCGGCGGTGATTAGCCGCTATCGAGTCGGCACTGAGAACCTGTTGATGGAGGAGAACGAACTGGCAGAGAGGGAGGATGCCTGCCAAAACGAGCGCGCCGAGCTGAGAAGACGATATCTGGAGCTTAAGCATAGCCTGGATGGTCGAAAAGAACTGGACAAGAAAATTGGTCAGTTCAACGAAAGAGAACGTTCGCAAGCCCGAGCCGAAAGGAGTCTTACTGCTTTACTCGACGAGATAGCTCTACTAACGGACCGTTTGGCAGCTAACGATTATGCGCAGATCGAGAAGGAGAGCCTGATCGCAGTGAAGGCAGAGATACACAAGCTGGAGTTCGATCCACTTATCTATTCAGCGCTACAGGCTCGAATCCGGCGAGAGCGTTACATCGAGACGAAGTATCAACAGCTCAAAAAGGATCTCACTCAACTGGCCAAACTCAATACAGAGATTCCACCTGTTAAGGACAAGCTCAACAAGCTCGAGGAGCTGCTGGCAACGGAGTCATACGGTCAGGAAGCGCGCAAACAAGTGCACGAGCTGCAACGCGAAATAGAGGAAAGCGGCTACGATCGGGAGCGCCACAACAAACTGCGGGAAGAACTGAAGCAGCTACTGCCGTATAGCGACAGGTTCCACGAGCTGGAACAAGCCCTGCAGAATAAACCGCATTTACAAGAGTCGTTGGCTAAGGTCAAAACACAATGCCAATCGAAGCAAGAACGGCTTGGCAATTTGATTGCCGAAATCGAGGATGCGCAGGCGCGTCTGGCAGAAATGCCAGAGACACGAAGGCGGCTAGAGGAAGCAGAAACAAGGCTGTCTAGCATTTCACAGGAGACCAACGAGCTCTCGAAGGCGACAGCGGTCCTTGAGAATCAGGTTCAACACCTGAAGAAGGAACTTGAAGAACTTAACCGCGCACAAGGCGAGATCGAACAACTAAAGCAAGAACAGGACGACTACGCATTCCTGGCCGAGGCGTTCGGCAAGAAGGGCATTCAGGCAGTAATCATCGAAAACGCTGTACCGGAGATAGAAAGCGAGGCTAACCGCATACTTTCCAAGCTCAGTGACAATCGAATGCATGTGGGACTGGTCACCACTCAACGCACCAAATCCGGTACCTTAATGGAGACACTGGATATCGTAATCGGGGATGAGATAGGGACCAGAAACTATGAGCTATACAGCGGTGGAGAGGCCTTCAAGATCAACTTCGCCATTCGCATCGCCCTCTCCAGGTTGTTGGCGCGCAGAGCTGGAGCGAAACTGGAGACATTGATCATCGACGAAGGATTTGGTTCACAAGATGAACTAAGTCGCGATCGTCTGGTTAGAGCGATTAAAGCAATTCAAACCGACTTCGCCAAGATCCTTGTAATTACGCACATGGCTGACGTTCTCGAAATGTTTCAGGCGCAAATCCAAGTGCAGAAGCGCGGTGGAATTTCGAGATTGACATTGATCACGTAAGAAGTGAGAAGTAAAAGTGTCCAGCAGAATTCTCAGTAGGCACCGTTAGCGTTGTAGGCTCTGCCCCAGGACGATGGCGGATCAACACACGGATTTTGTCGCATGCCGTTGCGCCCGATTGTCCAGGGACCTATCCCTGAGTCCGGATGATCGACTGCTCTCGTTCCATCTCCGCAAGGAATAGTGTAACCACTGGCGGTGGTGGTGACTGCTTGTTGCGGGCCGTTGACGACATACGTGCGACCAGGAACTTGATGATAAGTAACGACGTAATGTCGCACAGTCGTGACCACTCCAGGTTTAGCTACGCTGGCATCTTTCGCCACTTCTTCCGGCTTCGCCCATGAATAGTTTTTCTTCTCGTCACCTTTTTCAGCCTTAGCGGCCTGCGAAGATTCGTTTTGTTCCGGCGGCTTCTTGTCGACGCTGGCAGTTTTTGCAGCGTTAGGATCGTTTGTCTCTGCAGTGTCGGAATAATGAGTCAGCAAACTGCCCTTGACGAAAGCAGGTTTTCTCGACCGCCCAGACGAGCGATTGCTAGTGCGCTTAGTTGGCTCGGACGCCTTGACGGGCGCGGACGGCTCGCAGCTCTGAGCTAACTGCACTCTTCCATGGGAACAATGTTCAGCAACGTTGCTGAGAATAAAAGCAGTCCCGATAACGCCGATGCTAATTCCACAAAAAAGCAAAAGTATGGGCGACCTGGTATTCGGTTGTCGATTCATATGGGATTGCATGATGTTAAATCTGGTAGCTATCGACTGTTAGTAAGGCCTAATGAGGCTCATATTCATGATCTAGAAGGATAGAGCGAATCAGCAGAGATAAGAATGGTGAGAACACGTAGTTAGTCGACAGCCTCCACAAGAGAATTCGACCAGC
>CAYTDR010000946.1:0-3488 GCA_964436185.1 uncultured Candidatus Obscuribacterales bacterium
ATTTGATGCAATCCCTCATCGTGTAATAGTTATTCGGATCATCATCATTGCCTGTAAATACTGTGACTGCCCGTCGGTGCTCAATTGTAGGAAACTTCTCTCGGGCGTACTCCAATATCAGTTTCGGCATCAATCCCTTGTCCTCCAACTGTTTCTCGAGTTCATTGATGAATTTTGCCTCGTAAGCTGGATCGGGCAGCTGGGCCTTGGATTGGGCTGTGAGCGAGTACACGTCATCCCGCAGGAGCGCGGCGCCAAGGTCCTTATTCTCTATTCCCAGCTCAATCGCTTGAATTGTATTGGATACATCTTTTTGAAGTTCGTCTGGCATGGTTTATTTTCCTCAGGTGTTCTGTTCAAAACTCGTCTACTAAGCTTGTGCACATAGCCAAGCCCTCCAGGGAGCGTGAAGGCGAAATCGCAAATATGCGCAGCTTCACGAAACCCTGTTGTGAAGGGCTTTTCTGCATTTGTTGAACAAGCGACTACGGGGTTTATACAGGCGAACTCGCACTCTGGACAGACTTGTTTAGATATTGAGTGAAATTTATTTTTCGTCACGACCTGTGACGCCGACTAGATTTAAGGTTGGCGACTCGGGACTCAACAGGTACTGGCTGTTGGGAATTACTTATGTTAGGTTGAGAAGAATGTCTCTACCAAGCGTGGCATAGAGGCGCTATTTCGAAACCCGTCAGTGGGAACCTTATGAGGAACACATCATGTTGAAGAATTACTGCCGAAGTTTCGTCTGTTTGTTATGCATCACATTTAGTACCGCGGCCTCGCTGCCGAGCTGGGCTGCTGAAGAAAGCAGTATCGAAATCAAAACATCGGTTGAGAGAAAACGAATTCATGGCAGTGTAGAAGTACCTGATGCGCCTGCCTTGGAGAACGGTGGAGCTGGCAATGCCGTTGCCCCAACTAGTGCACCGCTTGGCGTGACCATCATGCTCAAGAGCGCCGACGGTATTGGGCAGAAGTACGATTTCCTGCTCACTTATGATCCTGCTCGTGGTGTCACGCAAGAGACTTACAATAGGCTGAAAGATAGTCCTCTAGTGCAGGCTCGTGCCGATGAATGGAAAAGCTGGGCTGCACAAATTTACGATGCCGTTCGTCCTAATAAGGACAGAAAACTGCCTGCTGATCTTCGTGCCAAGTTGAATATAACCATTTCCAAGTCGGGAAAAGTTACGGTGTTGAAGGAATGGATGGATGCCACTACCAACGAGGAAACGACGCATTTTGTCGACGCTGTGTTAGCCAACATTCGCGGACTGCAAGCCAATGTTGTTCAATTTCCTCCCAAGTCCTATCAGGAGCTGGTAAAGTTCGATCTATTTTTGAACGGACGACAAAATGAAGTCGAGATGACGTCCGCTAATAACTTCTCACTCGACTACGATCACGAATGATTTTAAATTCCAAGTCGATGGACTGGCCGCAACGGAAGGCGTTCTTTGAATCGCGTACCGCTGCGGCTAGCCAACTATTGACTATCGCTTTTGTGCCGGAATCGTCTTCTCGAGCAGACTATCCAGACGGCGGTAACTATGTTCCATACCGTGTTCCATTCCGGTAGACAGCATCATCTCGCGGACTTCGCTAGTGGGAAGTGTCATCCGCAGTGTCAACAACGTTCCCTTTGCGTCAGCTTCAAAGGTCGTTTCCACGTTATTGTCCGGAGTCGGATCGGGCAGATGCATACGTTCGACATGAACTATTCGCTTGCCAGGTTCTATTTCCTGGTACTCTCCGGTCAGATGGAAGCCATTACCTTGGCCGTCTGACCATTCGAAGCGCATCTTTCCGTTGGGCACGGGTTCGCTCACGCAAACGGGCATCGTCCACCCTTCTGGTCCGAGCAGCCACTGTTGAAGTATGCCAGTTTCGGTGTGCGCGCGATAAACTTCCTCCGGCGGCGCCTCGAAGTGCCGTGTTACGACAACGACTTTGTCGCCTTCCGCTTTCAAACTCAATTTACTCATTTCGTTTTCCTTAAATTCTTTCGGATTACAGTTAGCTTTGGCATTCAGCCATTTGTTTGAAAAATCCTTCCTGGCGCTTCATGATCTCTTCTTCAGTCAGGTCCTCAACGTGTGTAGCCAAGCTCCACTGGTGACCAAACGGATCTTGCACCGATGAAAAACGATCTCCCCAGAACATGTCTGTCGGCGGCATCTTCGTCTCGCAACCGGCTTCTGTAGCCTGTTTGAAGGCTGCATCAACGTCTGGCACGTAGAGGAAGAGAGTGCTCGCTACGCCGCCTAATGTCTGCGGTGAGCTAACGCCACATTGTGGATGTTCATCGCTTATGCAGACTATTGAATCGCCTAGTTTTATTTCAGCATGCATGATCGATTTTCCGTCTGGTGCCATCATGCGCATTACTTCTTTGGCATCGAAAGCCTTTTTATAAAATTCTATGGCATTGCTAGCTTCTTTTACTACGAGGAAAGCGGTGACAGTGTGTCGCCCTTCGGGAATATAGTTCGGTTTGGCCATTTTAGGTTCTCCTTTTCTTGTGATTTGATGAGGTTGTCATTTGTGTTTGAGCAGGAATCAACTGGCGGATTAACACAGGTATTTGCCGTCCGGCACTGCCAAGAAGGCACCTACTTTACCTTCTCACCGATCAGTCGAACGAAAGGGTACCAGATCGACAGGGTGAAAATGAGAATTTGCTAAACTGGGCGGTCGTTGATTTGGTATCTATCTAAGGGCGTTGGTAGAGTCACATACGCACGCAAGCAGATCGGCAAGCGAGGCGAGGTTCGACCTGTGCACTGTTTCTGCTGGAATCACTTTTCCATCAGGACCGGGAAGATCTCTGGTGGCGCACGCAGAGCCAATAACTGTTGGAATGAAACCTAAATCAACCGCACTGCGGGTAGTAGCATTGATGCACATATGGGTCATGAAACCCGCTATGACCAGTTCTTTTCTTCCGGTTTCATTCAGGTATTTGGCGAGATCTGTATTAACAAACGCGCTGGGCAGGTTTTTACTGATCATCCGCTCTTCGCCTTCCGGGGCAACGGACGGAATGATGTCTGCCATGGGGCTTTCCGGGTCGAAGATGGGCGCACCCGGCGCAGTATGGTGAACTATGTGGAAGATAGGCACCGATAATTTCCTGGCTCTAGCAAGGAGTTCCTTTATTTCCACTAAAGCATCCTCAATTCCTTGCAGCGGTACGCTCCCGTCCAGATACTCCCTTTGAGCATCGACTATCACAACGGAGCTGTCTGCAAGTTTTGCAGGTTGCGCTGGTGCACCTAAAAGATCCAGCAAAGAGAGCGCGGTCGCCATTTTCGTTTCCTCTCAGAGACTATCCTGAGATTATCGCACGGCGAACCGAAGAGACTGGAACTGAAATACGCCAAGAGAGCACGTTTCGATTTCTTTCATATTGTCTTTACGCTGGCATTCAGGTCAGTCGTCTATTGGGTTTGCTCGAAGCGAAGACGGTGTACATTTTCATT
>CAYTDR010000947.1:0-3486 GCA_964436185.1 uncultured Candidatus Obscuribacterales bacterium
ATTTTTAAAGAGAAGCTCAAAATGGCCTGAAAGATCTCACCTATGAGGAAATGACCGAATTTTTCAGCCAACGTCCTGCGAACTTAAATCGACGTGATCTTACTGAGCTGGGACATTACACGAGCTCTCCAATGATTTCGCTGAATGATCTGTGCACAAAGGACTTACAGTTGATTGCGGCAGGACGAAAAGACGGCAGCATTGTCAGAAAATTGCAGCTCGCCGACAAGGAACTCAGTTTAATACCGCAGCCGAACAAGCCGGTACCAGACACAGCTCCGCAAACTAGTGCGCTGCTATTGAATTCGTTTAATCGATCAGCGGTAGGACGGAGCAGGTCGACTAACGATCCGCTAGCACCTTCAAAGTAGGCGCTCTATTAGGTTTTGATGGTCCAAGGAAAGAACCGTCGAGCATCGACCGCGATGGCAATCGATACTAGGTCGAACATCGTATATCCGGTTTGCAGCCGAAACACGCTAAAAGCTTGTTTCATGTGAAGTGGCTGGGTCATGCGGGTATTCAATGTTCATTAACAAAAATGTGTCTGCTGGACCGCAGCACTATTGTGTGTGAGTCGGTTTCGAAATAGGATGGAGCAGTCGTTTCTGAACATCCATGGGTCTAAACAAACCAGTTCCAGCCAGCTTTTCTCTTCGTGTGTCGAACGTTCGTGTGCTGCTTGAACGCAGCATTCGGTCAACTAACCTCGAACTGAGGGAGTGGAAAATGTTCAGCCCGTTAGTTGGTGTTGGGTGCACTATTTTTGGTGGCTTCATGTTTCTGGCTGTCTACGCCTTCTGGAGCGGCTTCACAGGCAAGTCGCTGAGGAGCGAAGAAAAGGAGCTGCTCGTCGTGATGGGTCTGCTCGTCGGACTGGCAGTCGGGTTTTGCTTGTGTACCCCGGTCTGTGCGGAAGACTTTGTCATCGCGTTGGCGGCGATCGGCGTGACAGTGGTTATTCTGCTGCTCATCGTGGTCGTATACCAAATGATGCTTCTGCTCTCCGGGGCTTTCTTCTTCCTTGGCCGCATTTTGCGTCGTCGTAAGACAGACCGGTAAGTCAGTCGCAGGATCTCAAAGCGAGCCGCCGCCCTCTTGAATCAGATTAAACGGAGGTGCTCGCTGTAGTTGCACATAATCTCTGGCGGAACACTTGTCTCTGTGGACACGTGCTCCGCCGATTTTGTTTATCGGCGAAATATCAGTTTCAGATTGCCTTCCATGTTTAGTCAGAATTCATGTTTAGGTCTTGTGTAAAAGCGTGATCTCTATTGTGGTTGCAGTAGTCCCTCATGGAGACTTGCTGTGTTCTTTCTTTAAATTATTGGTCTGCAAGAATCTAGGAATCGCCGAATTCTCCACCTTTAAGCCGGTTCAAATACAGGAAATGCCTGTGCGATGGAGCTGGTGTTGCTGGTGGTGACACACGCAGCGGGCCCGCAGATTGGCATGGTGCCAATTGGCAAGTATTGTTTGACTGACAGCCAATGGAGATTGTCCCAGGCTGTTAGGGTCTGGAGAACGACAGAGGCAGCTGTTCAGCTCACTGCTTCCGGCTCATCTTCAGATGGGTGAATGACGTGTTAATACTCATATCTCAACTTCGGGAGCCTCGCAATGTCATCAAGTTCAATGTGGTGGTTGCTGATTCCACTTGCTTTGGTAGCGCTAGCATTCATTGTTCCTTTCGGCCTCAGGACCATGAGGTTTCTGGCAGCCGATCGGACACGCCAGGAGTACTCACAGACACGGTTTGGTCATCGGAACGCGACCTGGCAAGAAATCGAAGCTTTCGATCGCGAGCCGCGACGCAAGGAAGAGTCGATGAAGCGCTTCGGGCATGAAAACGCCACGCTGGAAGAAAGTCGTGCATACGACTACGAGCAACGCCGGAAAAATGAGTCTCAAGGAAGATTCGGGCACCAGGACGCCAGCTGGGATCAAATCCATGAATACGACAGGGACAAACCACGGCGGGAGGAGTCGCTAAAGAGGTTCGGCCGACCTGACGCCAGTTTGGAGGAGATCCGCCGGCACCAGTCGGAGGAACGGCGTAAGCGCAAGTCGCAAAAGCGCTTTGGGCATCCGAACGCAAGCTGGAAAGAGATCAATCGATTTGACCGCAAAGCCTCAGAGGACGATTCTTCGCTCGGGTGGTCAGTCGGCGGGCAAATGGGGCTGAAACTGGGTGACGGCCTGATCATGGATGCCAACGGTAATATCTCCCCGCGGCGTAGCTGACGAGAATCAGTTGCCCATGAGGAGGACGGTCAGGGTGGATGACTCTCACGGGGCGGCGCTGTCTATGCGTCGCCCCGGGGCTCGGGCAGAGGATATCTCGTGTTGCGACTGGCAAAAAAAATTTTGACGCAATGTGCTTAATATCGTAAGTCCCAAGTCCCCAATAACTTCTACCAGGCTTCGCGCCTGTTGATGAGAGTCTTTGAACGTGGTGTGCTCTAGAGCAGATGACCTTCTTGGAGCATTTTTGTTGAGTACTAAAACTGGGTCCTGATTTTTTACTACGAAAGTCCAATGCTCTCGGCATGAATAGACGGTTTTGGTGTAACTATACAATATCGTGAAGTCGTCCGAAAATTTTTTGTCAACCAAGACGTTCTTGCTCTGCGGTTTTTGGCTATGTTCTAAATCATCATCAACGGAGGAACAAGGCTCACGTCTTGTGAAACCTTGTTCCTCTCAGAGTCAGCTATGCGGAAGCGTCAGGGGGTGAACAGCGTCTTTGTGGGAATTGGCTTGGCTTCAGACTTGCCGTTTGCCATACCAGGAGGCCAGTCCCACAAGTACACCGAACAGCCACGCACCTGCAATGAAGGCGAAGGTCCAGTCACCGAAGCCGACATGGCTGGTGAATGTGCCAATCAAGCAGATAGTGACGATGCTCAAGACCGCCATGACCATTCCGACGTAGAGGGGCCAGCGCGGTGCAACGTTGCCCTTGCCGCTGAGAAAGCCCATCAAACCGAACGAGCAAGTGGAGAGTGCAACAATCATGTACGTGAGTGCGCCAAAAACCCAGTCCCACGAGGCGGGATCGCTGAAGAGCGCGAAGTTTTCCATGGACGTTCTCCTGTCAGTCGCTCCACGAGCCACTTCTATAAGCGACAAGTGAGCGAGGCATTTTGCTACGCACGAGGACGTTCCGAAAGGACCGCAACCGTGATAGCTCCACCCAGACTGCAAATGAATTTACCGAGTCGTATCGAACGAGAATCGGCTCAGATTTAGCGCCAGGCGTAACCGACAAAGGCGACAATGGACTTGGCGGGAATCTTCTTGTCGAAGCCCGGAACGGTCAACCCATCCAACTCGACCTTCACGCTGCGTAGGTTGGCAGAGCCGCGAACGACAACCACGGCGGGCTGTTCACTCTCGCCAGGCAGTTCATTGACGAGGATGACGAGAATGTCGAAGGTATCCGAATTGGCATACGGAGTGGCGCTGGCCAACAGGTTCATGTAA
>CAYTDR010000948.1:0-3485 GCA_964436185.1 uncultured Candidatus Obscuribacterales bacterium
AAACGACCGAACTACTGTCGGCTTTTGATCGTCTTGTGTCAGTGAGAATTCAGAACAGAGTTCTTTCGATGCAACTGTCGCTACTCTATACAACTGACTGTTCGCCACCATCGACATCAATGCTTGCGCGCAATAGCAGATATGCCACCACAAATCAACTGTCGCAGATCTGATACCAGGGACGGTTGTATGTGCAGATAACTTCAAACGCTTTCCACGACAGTCAAATCAAGTGGAAGATGTTTATTAGACATATGCTGGTCCCGAAAACGTCGCCGAGAGCTGATGCCAAGGGTCCTTTCGGAATCGCGAAACCGATCATGGGTGGGCGTTTCGCACAATCAAAACTGGTATCACATTTGGTAAAATGATCGCGCACCACTGAAAGTGTCAATATTATCATCTGGGGAGTTCAAGCAGCTGAAATCGTAGTGCCTGTCTGGACTCGATCGGTTTGGCACCTCGGACGGTGCCAAATTCATTTGTACAAATCGAAAAATTGTGGTTATTATATTGCAGGAAAGGGAGGGGGCAAGTGAATACACAACCAGAATACAATTCTGAAGACGTAATCTTTACTACCTCGGACGATCGCGATCACGATGAGATGGTATCACTCGACGGACTGGACCACATCTTTAAGTGGGCATCGGAGGTGGTATCAGAAGGCGAGGATGTTCGCATCAAGTTGGCGAGAGAACGAAGAATTCGTCGCCAGGTTCTTGATGTCGTACAGAAATACCAGAAAGAACGGCTTGACGCGAAGAATCGCGAGGAACTGTCTTATCTGCAGCGCAGAGTGATTGCATTACTGCAGAAAGTTCAAGAGATGACTGAAGAGAATGCAGCAGTCAAGCAGGTAATGGTAAGTCAGTTTTTCTGTTTGCAACGCATTCCTCAGCTCGAAGCAGAGGTTCGAGAGCTGAAGATTCTCGAATTTGAGCGAGAGTCGGCGGTCACAGAGCGCCGATACCTCATGGATGCACTCTCTAAGTTGAAGGTTGAGCGAGACTATCTGGAAGACACGCTGACTGCGGCAGAAAGCGAAAACGGACGTCTTGCCAAGCTGATAACTGATACTAAAACAGAGCTCGATCAGGTCAAGTCAAGAAAGTGGTGGCACACGATTTTGCGATGGTGGCAGAAGTTGACAACGTCCGCGGAAGGTTCAGAGCAATCGAACACCGCGATCTCAAACAACGGATAACCATTCTCGTTCACACAGAATCTTAATCCACGGTTCAAAAGTTTCTCCAGCAGCACAGGCGGTCGGAAGATTGGTTCGCCGGATCGAAAGATCCAGTGAACCAATCTCATTCTTGGACGAATTTTTTCTCTCGCACTTTGCCTTCGAATCCACGTTCGGTCGGCTGATAGTACTTGCGATCTTTCAACTCATCCGGCATACACTGCATATTGGTGATGCCTTCGTTGTAGTCGTGCGCGTATTGATATCCTTTCGAATAGCCAAGCTCTTTCATCAACTTTGTAGGGGCGTTGCGCAGATGTAATGGAACAGGATGCTGAACCGTATTTTGAGCATCTCTTTGTGCCATACCATATGCGGTGTAGATTGCGTTGGACTTTGGTGCCAAAGCGAGAAACACAGTTGCTTGCGCAAGCGCCAATTTGCCTTCCGGCATGCCAATAAATTGAACGGCTTGCATGGCAGCCACTGCTTGACCCATCGCCTGAGGCGCCGCCAAACCGACGTCCTCGGAAGCGAACCTGACCAGGCGTCTGGCCACATACATCGGATCCTCGCCTGCTTCCAACATTCGTGCCAGCCAGTAAAGCGACGCATCCACGTCAGAGTTCCGCATCGACTTGTGCAGTGCTGAGATTATATTGAAGTGGTGCTCGCCGTTCTTGTCATATTTGAGAACAGCTTGTTGTACGGCTTCCTTTATATCGCTTTCGGAAATCTCACTCGACCCGCGTTTCTTTGCCAACATCACGGCGAGCTCAAGACTGTTGAGAGCGGTTCTTGCATCACCGGAAGAGTAAACTGCCAGAGTCATCAGTGCGTCGTCGGACGCCGATACTCCTTCGTCACCAAGACCTCTTTCCTCATCAGTCAAGGCGTTGCGCAAAATAGAAAGAAGCTCCTCGCTGGTAAGCTCGTTGAGAACAAAGACTTTCATTCGAGATAACAACGCGGAGTTGATCTCGAACGAAGGATTCTCGGTGGTGGCACCAACGAGAATGATGGTGCCATTTTCAACGTAGGGCAGGAAAGCATCTTGCTGTGCCTTGTTGAATCGATGAATCTCGTCGACGAAAAGAATGGTCCGGCGCCCGGAGAGGCGCATGAAAGCTTCTGCTTCCGCCATCACATTCTTGATCTCTTTGATTCCCGAAACGACAGCGGAGAACGAAACCCACTGGCTGTCGGTCATGTTGGCAATGATGCGCGCCAGCGTTGTCTTTCCTACGCCAGGTGGGCCCCACAGCACGAGAGAAGAAAGCTCACGGCCTTCTGCCATCTCTCTCAGGACCGCGCCCTCTTTAAGAATCCTCGTCTGACCGACGAACTCGTCTAGATTGCGCGGCCGCACGCGATCGGCTAATGGAGAATTGGCACTCTTTATTTTGCTCACGAGAAGACTCCTCGAGGCAGAGCCAGTAGCAAGGGTAAAGCGACGACCGATCCAATCGGCGCCTCTCTACGACTGAAAGACACGCGGTCTCAGGAGGTTATTTGACGAAAACCATTATGGAGGGCAATAGAGTGATCGCGAACGCCACGATCATCACCCAGGTTATAGCCTTTTGATGTTTTCGGAAAAAGTCAAACATGTTTAAAAGAAGGCACAGAGCAGCTGATACAAACCGTACAACGTCAAGCTTACCATACCTTTTCTCACTCAACTACGTCGGAGCGACCGTCGAGAGCTGTTCGCCACGTGAGGGAGCATGCTTTGCCTTCTATTGAAAGTTGTTCACTTATGAAAATAGAGGCCCGGTCTCTCATATTGGCAAGGGATCCGATGACCAATCTAGACATAAATGAGGTTTATAATTGAGCGGATTGCGGTTTGACGCCATGCAATACCACTATTCCAATTCAAGGCGAAACTTGAACTCATCTCTTACTAAACTACAATCCATGATTTCGAGAGCCCTGGTGCTAAAAGGCTCCGTCGGCTGTGCTCCGGGGCAAGGGCGTAGAGCTGAAAAACGACCTGGCTCTGCTGCAAGACCTGACAGGCTGAAGGCTTCTCGTGTAGTGCTTCTGGCATCAGTGTTCTGGCTTCTTTTCTGCCCTGGCGCCAAGGCAGAAGTAATGGAGTCGCTCGATGTGGTGGCAAGAGTATTTGAAGACTCTTCCGTAGATGTCAATGAAATAATCCGCTTTCGCTTTGAAGGCTCAAGCCGCAATACGGTTCGACGCAGCATACCGATTGCATTCAACCGGTTCGGCTCAGAGTACGAGGTCGATTTTCGCCTCCTCAGCATTACGGATGAGTATGGAAAACCACTCC
>CAYTDR010000949.1:0-3481 GCA_964436185.1 uncultured Candidatus Obscuribacterales bacterium
GGTAGTCTTTTCAGGAGCTGAGCGGCTGAGCGACGGTGCCTGCGATAAGCTAGAAGCTCTGTCCACCGAGTTTTTGCTATGCTGCCTCGTCGACCGCGATGCGATTGAACTGCAACAGTCGCTTGCCGGCAGAGAGTTCTACTACATTTTTCGCACGAATGAATCGGCAAGCGACCCGCATACGAGAGAGCTGTGGCATTCGTCCGCGGCGTTCCTAACTGAGCTGATCGTCAGCTACGGATTCGAAAGAGTCGTAGAGATGGAATCTACAAATGTTTACGAAGAGCAACTAATATTGGCGTGCTTGCTGACAGGTGTACAGTTCGAATTACACCCATCCAGGAATCGGTCGGCGGAGGGCACTGCGCCGACGCATCGCTTCATTCACTCGATGAAGCGTCGAGGATTCATTCCAGCTTATAAGTTCGAACGCGCTGCATACGCTCGAGTTTTGCCTCCATCGGCTCTCCTTGGGCAAAAGGCTGTGCTTTTCTTTGAGTTTTTGAACCGTGGCGAGGTCATCTATTACTTTCTGGCCAAAACAAAGAGGTCTCGAGAACGACTGAGCAGATTGTCGAAAAAACTTCTGGCACCACTGGAACGAGGAATTTCCTTGTTGCTTGCCATTCTCCTTTCGCCTTTCTGGCTGTCCGCTTCGGTGACCGGGAGAGTGAAACGGATTCCCTTTTACGCAGCCCATCGACAAATCTCATTGCTCAGAACGCATGCCGACAAGCCGTTGAGCTTATTGAATAGATTGAGTCTTTCTGATCTGTCTCTAGCCACTCTGGATATCGCTCAGGGAAGACTTTCCTTCTTTGGACCGCGCATTCGAATCTTCCAAGAAGGCATTCAAGAAACAGCATTTGCGACCCCGCCGGCTCGACACCGGGCTAAACCGGGACTCTTCGGATGGGCTCAATTGAATCAATTGAAAAGCAAAATAGATCTGCCGGAAGAGACACTCGATCTGCTCGACGATCTATATGTCGACACGCAAAACCCAGTGCTGGACTGCAAGATTCTGATTAAGACCGCGCTGACAAAAAACTAACTCTTTTGCACGTTGGACGTGGTGCCGCGGTGCTCGAACATCGCATCAACCTTTGTCGAAAGAGCCAGAAACAAGAATTATGTATGTTCTGCAGGCGCAAGAACTCCAGCCAGACGAGAGCGGCACGATACCACCATTAGTATTGCGGCGGAACCGGCAGTGGCACCAGCACTGTTAGCATTTCGGTGCCTCACTTCAATTACAGGCACTGCTTGCGGTGCTTCAGCTCAACGTCTCGTCGAAATGAGATCTGGCGAGTTCATGTCAGTCTCAGATACAGGACCAAGATCAAGCAGTTTGAATAACTGCTCCTGAAACTTGTCGCGATCCATTTCCATTTTCATTGCTCGACGACAAGCATCTTGCCACCGAGAGCGGTTAGCCTTCTGTTCGATCAATTTCGTCAGCGCGGAGATGATCTCGTCATTCTCGAGCGAGTGGCAACCAACGCCCACAGGATGTTTTGACAGGAACCTGGTTGGCGATGAGTCCCGGGGACCATGGTAGAGAGTGGGAATTCCTGCTGCCAGGTATTGCGCAATTTTATTGGGGAAACAGAGCCGCACAGGCAAACTGTATTCGTCTCCGAACCAGTACGGCAGGTAACCGGCATCACACATGGAAAGATAATCGACAACTTCTTGTACGGGACGAAATCCCCTGACCTCAATATTTACTGAATGCCCAACGGCATTAATGCGAAAGTCAAATGTATTACCCATGAACTTAAGATGGATATCGTGGTCAGCGATACGCCAACGGCAGGAGTTCAACGCCTGGAGGAGCGCATCTATTGCATCTCTGGCATAGTTACTGCCGGAAAAGCCGATGACAAAAGAATTGCCCTCTGCCAATGGTGGTTTGTCGCTTGTCGAAGGCTCCGGCATACAACCATTGATCATCGGCAAACAAGGCACGCGGTACCGCAGCTCATACTCTGCCTTCATGCCATCGCCAGCGACACCACACCGTTCAGCTCGAGAGATTACCTTTGCGAACTTCTGAAACACTTCTTCGCGGAAAGAATCCGATGGATTGAAGTGTTTGATGACATATTCTATCGGATCCCAGACTTGAGCGACAAAGCGTCCTGTCCATTCGGATAGTACGAGATCGGAGAGCTCGACCATGGTGGGACCGGCAAGCACGGACCAGATAGTGTCGACATTGTGCTCGTGTGCAAAAGCCAGTACCTCTCGAGCGACTGTCGTGATCAACTTCTTGCGCGTCGTCGCATCCATGCCACCAGTGAATCGATTGCGACGATAACGTCCCGCCGGCTCCATTGTTTCAGGGGGCATTGCCCGAACTTTTAGCGGAATTCCCAGGGGACTATCTTGCGATCCATCGAGCCCGTAAGAGGAAGAATAATACACGTAGCAGACGATGCTATCACGGGGTACCATCAAACAAAGCTCTCGCAAAAAGATCTCTCCGACACTGCCTTCGCCAGGCTTTGTCGGTGTGAGAAGCATTATCCTTCGCGCTTTTGTTTCGCAGTCAATCATGGTGGTTCCTGAGCTGATCGGCTAACCAGATTTTGCTCGTTCTGCCATCAGCCTTTTAAATCGAGCGATAACCGAATCCTGTTATTAATTAGACAATAGAAGCAACACCTGAACATTAAAGCCAGGAAAGGCACGTTGCGGCACTGAGCCAACCGAGGTCTTCGAAGATTAACAGGTCAACGCTACTCTGTCAGCGTCGCAGCCTGCAAGGATGTAACAGAAGAGAAGCTAAGTTCATCCCTTTCGCTGTTTCTTACTGGCTGAGCTCCGATGAGGAGATCGCTTTTCACACCCAACAAGTCCGCCAGCCTGCGGCCGCTTTCCTCCGGATTGAGCTCCTCTTCCAGAGCTTTATCAATTGCGCTGGAAAAAGCATTCTTTTCCGCATCGGAGGCAAGAATGAATCGTTTCAGAGTGTCGATAATTGACGTGGAATTGAGGCTATTGCATATCAAACCGACCGGATATCGTTCGAAAAAGCGCGCTGGAGTTGAATTCACCGGTCCATGGAAAAACACAGGACATCCCGCGGCAAGATATGCCGACATTTTGTTGGGAAACGACTGTTGCACAACAATATTGAACTTGGCATCCAGCCAATACGGCAGGTATGCCAAATCGGCACCAGATATAATATCAAGTGCCTCCTGATTTTTGCGGAAGCCCAATACCTGAATTTTCTCCGGACATCCTAGCGCTACTGGATCTACCGGCATGGAGTGGGCCATCACCTTTAGTACCAGGTCTCGTCCTTCGATTTTCCAGCCTACGGAGTCGAGAGCATTCACAAAGGCAAGGAACTCCGCCTCGGCATATAGGCTACCGGCAAAAACGATCGTGTATGGTTCGTTAGTTGATCGAGTGAACCTCCTCGAACGTCTCCACAATGCTCTGTCTACAGAGTTGATTAAGACGACCG
>CAYTDR010000950.1:0-3213 GCA_964436185.1 uncultured Candidatus Obscuribacterales bacterium
ATTGATCGGACATGCTTGGTGACCTTCGCTCTGAGGTGTTCCAAATCGATCGCGACATTCTCGTCTTGCTTCAATGCATTCGAGAACATTTTCAATAAGTCGGAAGCAGCTCATCACTGCCCGCGCAATGATGAGCTGCAAAACCTTATACAGCCGCTGCTTTCACCTTCTTGGACGGCAGCTCACAACCCATGATCTCATTGAGCAGATCGAGTCGTGTGCCTCCTGCCACAAGAGAGATCAGGCCCGGAAGACTGTAATAGTCGCCGGTGAAGGCGTAGTTGTCTGCCATGATGCCTGCTGCGCTCAGAGAAGAGAGAAGCTGCGAATGGAATCGTTCAACGCTGACGAACAAGACATCAGGAAGAACGCCCATTTCTGCTTCGTACTTTCGCAGTGCGTCGAGCATAAACGGAGGAGTATTCTCCTCCTGGTCTGTGACCATCAAAATCTGCTCGACTTTCTGCTTGTTGCGTCTCAAGCTTTCGATACCGACACCACATGAAGTGGCACCGCCGGCCTGGATGCCTTTGAACGCCTTCTCCCAGTGGGATAGCTCGTTACCGTTGGCCTTGACAGGGTAGGCGATCGTATCGAAGGCATAGACGAACAGATCAGCTTCGCAAACCGGCGCGAAGATGCTGGCAATCTGCTTACCGACTTCGATCGCGGTCTGCATCGAGCTGCTCTTATCGACCAGAAGCGCAGTTGACCTGCGAATCTTGCCGTGAGTCTTGATCTTTGCGTCTCCGACCGAAGCAACCTTTTCTGTCATTTCCTCATCGAGACTTGCAGCCTTCATTGCTTCGCGCGTTTTCAAGGCAGAGACTCTCTTGTCTCCCTTGGCAGACTCCAGCTTCTTGTCGATCAGCTTTCTCAACTCGGCGTTGTCCATCGCGCCTCTCGACTGCAGGCTAGCCAGGTTGTTGATCACTTCCTGTGGTGTCATCGCGTTTATTAGCGATACCAGAACTGAAGGCGTGACAGTTTTGATCGCTGAAACAGCAATTCGGTAAGGCAGCTTGTTTTCGATAATCAGTCTTGCCTGCTCAGCAGGATCATTACTCTTTGCCAGCTCCTTGAGCACGTATAGACGGCTGCCCTCTGGCGGATCGTTATCGAAAAGAACCTTCTGAGCGTACTCGCTTGGCTTGATCCGCAAAGACGCATACAGACTTTTCACGGACTTGCGAGCATGCAGAACCACGTTGTCGAACTGCTCCGGCTTCGCTTCACGCTCCCTGAGATACTGTTCTACAGCTGTCTTGAACGAGCGGGGCACGGACGGCGCAATGCCGGCAACATACTCGCTGCCTTCCTTGTGTCCTTTGATCATCTTGGTGACACGCTCCACCTGATATGGTGGCAGTCCATCGAGAAGCGCATGACCAGCCTCTCTGAATTCATCAGAAAACTTGGATGTGCAGAGGAATGCAATGAAGAGCTGCTTCAGGTCGTGAATAGCTCCATTGTCGCAGTACCAGACACTCAGGTGCGAGAAGAACAATGGATCGCGATCGTGAACATCGCGGAAGAGCGATACATACGGCTGGACATTTCTGTGCGGTGTTCTTAGCAAAGCATTCAGGATTGTCAGCCTGTAGTCCTGCTCAGACATGGAGCTGGTCAGGGACTTGAGCACGGCCTCGATCGCTGCCGAAGCGAGTGCTGTTGGTGCGTTTGCATTTGTTCTGTTTCTGCGAGGCGACATTTTTTTCTCCTCCTCATATGGGATGGTTGACCGTCCAAACTGCAGCTATGCTGGTGAGTAGAACTAGCCGTTCTTCTCGACCAGTCGACTAGCTCACACTAGTCAGGGCGAGGGGACGTTCTCCGTTTTTAATTGTCTATAACCTGGTGGAGCTCTGCTCGATCGGACTTGGCGATTGCTTTTTCTGAGGTCAGAAAATCAGAGGAACAGGACCAAAAAAAGCGAGCTAGCATCAAAGCTTGCCCGCAACATGACAAATACGACAGCGCAAAATGCGCCTGTACAAGTCGCAAGAGCAATTTTGACTTTGAGAAAAAGTTTGTAGGCTCAAGCTGTTGGGGTACAGACTCTTTCAATTTAGCATCTTTAGAATTTTGTCGATACTAAATCGGTGGTTCGCCCCAGCGCTTTTTTCCAGACTTCTTCATTACTGAACTACTCGACTGTGAAAAAATTCGTATTCTCTTGGGTCTATGGAGTTTCATGACTTCAGTCACCACGATTCTGTCACTGCCGCGAAGCAGTTTCCTTTAACCGCTGCCGCACTATTGTTTCCATTTCTGCCAGACACTTGGTGATGACGGGACCGTGTTTAAGAGACTTCCCTCTCTCGATCCACTCGAGCGACTTGCGAGGATGCCCCGTGTAAAACTCTACTCGAGATAGCTCCAGGCAGGCGTTGGACAACTGTTGTTTCCCTTCGAAACGTTCATCGTCTGCTGGTTGGTCGGCCGTACGCTCAGTAACGGTCAAAAGCAGCTCTCTTGCTGAATCGAATCGATTGCTCGACATGAGGAAACTGGCAGTCTTGACTCTGTAAGAATCAACTCGTTGATAGCGAACATTGGCAGCCCGTTTGTCCCTTCGATCCTTGAGGTAGCACTCTATTGCTTTCTTGGTCTGCCCAGCGCCATCGTACAGGCTGCCCAGGGTGATGTTCGCCTTCATAGTATCGGGGTGGGTTTCGCCGAGAAACCGACGTCTGATCTCCAGCGACTTTTGACCTTCGACAATCGCCTTGTCCAATTGTTGATCGATCATGAAGTTAAAGGCCTTCAATTGATGTCCTTCTGCTCTGGTCAAGGGAGAGTCGCTCGCTTCAGCGATCTTTATTCCGCGAATATAGGCGTGCTTTGCTTCTTTAGTTTTCTTCAGGGCATAGCCTGCATCACCGACTTTTTGAAGCATCAGGACCAGTTTGTCTGGTGGCTTTTTGTAATGACGGTCGATATTTTTAACTGCACTTACTGCCCCGGTGTATGCTTCGATGTTTTTTCCTTGCCGAATGAGCGTATCGCATTGCTCGCAGGCTTTATTGAACTCGGACAACTGCGCGTTAACCGCCAGCACTGGAAACATCTTTGCCAAACGTTCGATCTCGGATTCTTTGATATTCGGGCAGCCTTGCAGTACAATCTTGCCCAGGTTGGGATATCTCTGAATCAGCTTAGTGACACCATCGGCGGAGACATCCGTCCTGGTTAAATTAATGTACTCGAGAC
>CAYTDR010000950.1:3223-3478 GCA_964436185.1 uncultured Candidatus Obscuribacterales bacterium
GGCAGTCCGGGAGCGTGTCGAATGCCTTGTCTTTGATAGGCGTTCCCTCGATATTCAAATTTCGAATAAACGTGAAACGATTGAGGAACTGCAAGGATGAAACGTTCGTGTCTGCCAGGTAAAAGTCGTCAACTGCAACTTGGTCGAGCTCTAAGAGATTGTTTTCTGTGACATTGGTCGACCTCAAGTCGATAGATGAAAATGAGCAATTCTTCAGCCCACGCAGATCTCCTCGCTTAATCACGTGCCAACCCA
>CAYTDR010000951.1:0-3476 GCA_964436185.1 uncultured Candidatus Obscuribacterales bacterium
AGCGGATTTCTGCCAGTCCGGATACAAGCCTGACGGCGTCTTCTATAATCTGCGAGGCATCGCATTGTTGTATCTCCAGCTCGAAATTGCCGGACTCGAGCTTTTCAATGTCGAGAAGCTCGTTGATCAGTCTCAGCAGATCTTGCAGATTCGTTCTGGAGGTGGTTACACGACTCTTTCCTTTGTCAGACAGATCTCCGTACATGCCGTCGGATAGTAACTCTAGTGTGGCACTGAGGGCGGTGAGAGGAGTTCTCAGATCGTGACTGATCATGTTGGTGAAGTCTTTCTTCATCTGCTCGATCTGTTTTTGCTCAGATACGTCGCGCATCACACAGAAGTAAGAACTCTCTTGGGCAGACCAGATTGAAGTCCAGCTCGTCCATGAGTATTCGGAATCATTTCTCAGCACTGGTATCTCAAATGACACTACCAGTGATTCGTCCGAATTCACGCACGTCGCCAGCCCTTCTTCCAGTTGTTCTACATAGTCGGGAGATACGAAGTCCAGTAGGCTCTTATTGTGCAGCTCTTCCGGTAGCCAACCAAGCACATCGATGACGCTGGGACTAATGCGAGAAAACCGCAAATCCGATCCGAGAGTCAAAATGACTTCTGCGATGTTCTCGAATATGGCTTTTTCCTTATTGAGGGCATCGATCAGGCTGCCCGCCATTTTGTGAAACTGTTTATCCAGATGCGCTATCTCATCAGTACCGGTGACTGGCTCGTGGAGCGGCACGCCGGCTTCGAGGCGTTCTGTATTGTCGACCATTCTCGCTACTCGATTGGTGATGTCCTTGCTGTAGAACACTGCCAGAGCCATACAAGCAAGAATGTTCAATCCAATTCCTGTAAACAAGCAGAGAGCGACGAGCTGGCGAGCCGACTTCTCTCTTGTGGGGAATTGCGCAATCCGCATGTTCTCTTCTTTGAGTATCTCGATTGTAAGCTTGCGAATGCTCTGCAGTTGAAAGTTGAGAAGGTTCCTGAGCATTCTTCCTTCAATGGGTTCCTCAGTTTCGAACTGTCTTACAACTTCCCTCATCTGATTGGAGGCTCTCTTTATCTCCTCTTCGTAGTGTTCGATCTTCTGTCGCTCACTGGCAGATTCAATCGGAAGAGTCTCAAGAGCTTTCAGTTGCTTGTCGATTGCGGGGAATAGATCTTCCACCTGCTCATGAAACTGCTCTTTCCGAACGAACGCCCAGAGTGCTACTTTGGCAGCAGCGTCCCACAGGTTGAGGTTCAGTGCCTCGATAGTGAACACTACTCGCCTGGATGACTGCGAAAGAGCCGCAGCATCTTCGGCCTGTCGCTGGAGATAAGTAAGCGCGCCTACAAATCCAAGTTCGAACAGAAGCGGTACGATGACTAAAATGAGACCCTTTTGTGAGATTGACAGACGCACAGGGGATTTTGTCCTACTTGTCGCTAACCAGCTTGTAACCAAATCCGTGAACGCTGACGATTCTAGGATTGCTGTTCTCGTCTGAGTTGAGTTTCTTTCTGAGTCGCACTATGCATGTCCTGACAGCGCTCTCCGAGGAATCAGACTCCGAGCGCCAGACTCGATCGAGAATCGCTTGAATACTGAAAACCTGATTCTGGTGCCTCAGAAAAAATTCCAATAGCGCATATTCGGTAGGAAGCAATTTTACTTCCTTATCGTTGACCCGCACCTGATGCGATACTGGATCCAGTGCCACGGCACCGCATATAATATCGTTTGATTGTGTGCTGTCCGGACGTCTCAATAGAGCTCGAATTCGAGCGGTTAACTCAACAATCTCGAATGGCTTGGTCAGATAATCATCCGAACCCGAATCCAGTCCCTTAACCTTGTCCGAGGTTTGCCTGCGGCCTGTGAGCATCAAGAATTTAAGCTTCAGCCCCTTATCTCGACAATGTTTGACGATGTCCGGACCGGATATGTCGGGAAGTTCCCAATCCACTATGGCCAGATCGAAAAAATAATTTTCCAGCATGTATAGGGCATCTTTACCGTTATCGGACGTCTCGGCAGTGTGGTGCTCCGATGACAAAACGTCTTTGAGTAAGTCTGCTGTTGAATGATCGTCCTCGACAATCAACACTTTGGCCATACTAAAATATATACCTAATGGTGTTATTGATCATGGATATTTGTACCCGATTGGTCAGGCAGACAAACCTTTCGCGGAACGACTGCGCTGCTTACCCTAGCCTGGCGTAAAGCCTATCAAAAAACGGTTCCGGAATGAAGAGCCGTCCGTAGGATTTGAAGTCGAATCATTGAAGTTCTGGACGAGCTAGTCTGCAAAAGGTTGTCAGACAGACTTCAATTGCCCTTGCGCTGTATAACCTCGTCCTTCAGGTCGGGAAAGTTCCACCGGAGCTACGTCCGTTTTGTCTTGGCTGGCGTCAGTCTGAACGTGTTTTGCGTGCGGCAATCGCCTCGAGTGCTAACATTCTGCAAATTCTGATGGTTATAGTCCTCTCTATGGCAATTTAGCGGAGGTTAATAACCTGATGATATCCGACCATGGGCAGACTTCTGACGACTATGAGCCGGTCTATGACTCGGGCACCGATTCAGGTGAAGAAGACGCCGGAGGAAGCTCGTTGACTTTAAACGCGGACGTAAATCACTCAGATTGGATGAGAGTATTTGGACAGCGTGATGTGGCGGATCAAGATCCGGTCATGATGTTTTCGAATATTTTTGACGTGGTGGGAGCGAAATTGGCGAAGGCGGGCGTTCGAGCCGCGACTGAAATGGGCATCGAAGAGGCCGTTAGACAGCTGTTCCTCGGTGTTAGCGAGGCTGAGACTGAACGTTTGGCCGACCGGGCGGAATCAGAGACTGAGGACGGAGCAGAAGCTGAAGATGAGACAGCGACTGAGGAAGAGACAGAAGCTGAGGAAGAGACAGAAGCTGAGGACGATACAGACGACAGCAAAATCGATGGTACCGAAACCTGTGATCAATACTGCGCAGCACCCGTACCACGCTCGATGGTTCCTGCCAGGCCTGGCAGCGTAGATGGCGAGGCTGGGTCGCGCATAGATTTCGACCTCGGACCGGATGGAAAGATCCATCCGAGGAGCATTACTCATGGTGATGGAACTGTCACAGACTACAAATGGTCGAAGGAAGGCAAAGTCGCTGAAGCAGTGACTAAGTCCAAAGACGGAAGAGCCCTTTTCTCGATCTCCGCAGACGGTGATAAATTCACAATAAAATTCGGAGCCCAAACCTATAAAAATGTGAAAGGCGAGCTAACGGTAGCAGACGATGGCACCTTCGAATTGACAGGCAAAGACCACGTCTGGAGGACGGAAAGCAAGGGAACAGTGTCGGGAGAGTTCAAGCAGAGTGGTGGCAAGTTTCGTATAGAGATCAACGATGAGGCAGTTCGCCTGAGCGAGGAATCTAAGGGTAAGTTCTTGCTCCATCAAGCGACTCTAAAAGATGGCACCACCCTCATCTATGC
>CAYTDR010000952.1:0-3472 GCA_964436185.1 uncultured Candidatus Obscuribacterales bacterium
AAGCGAAGAAGGGCACGGAAGCACCTTCTGGCTGGATCTGCCCTACGAGGCTCCAGGCGTGGCACCATAAACGCAAAAGCGAACTGCCGAAGGCCGGGATGGGAAACCTTCGACAGTTCTTAATCGAGCACACAAATAAAGCGAATGCTTAAATCTATAATTCCGCAACTATTCAGAAATTAGCCGAATATTCATCGAACCGTAATAATCTGAGGCCGGTTCGCTCAAGCCGCCGTGGTCTCCCGTAAAGTTTCAACCGGCTCTGCATTCTTCAACTGGTGAGCCTTGATCCTGTAGTCTCGAATCATCTGAATGACGCTAATTAGCCAGTCATAGTAGTCTCGATAGAGCGAGGTCGGCAGGACCTCGAGAGTGACATCGGATGACTTGGAATCGCATTCGAGCCGGATCGGGATACCAGCCCCTCCCAGTTCCTTGAACAATGGATTGTCATATTCAAAGAATTCAGTGGCAATCTGCAGCTCGCTCGCCAGAGTCAGATACTCCTGCTCCGGATGCAGATATTCCATCCTGGTCCATAAATACTGAGCTATTGTTCGCAGCAGGTAAGCGCCATCAGAACCAAGATTGGCAGGGACTTGCTTCAACTGCAGCTCCGGAAATCCGAAGCGCGTCATGCCTTCTGTTCGCAAGTGATAGGAGCCATCTTGCATCGGATAGGCCTTCACTGACAGGAACGCGCCTGTAAGAGGAATTCCGTTAGAGTGCTGATGACAGACCGGGTTGGCAGAGCTTCTCACACTGCCTTGATGAAGGTCGACGATCAAGCAGTCGACCCATTGAGACAACTCCCAGGCGACAAACTGACAGGCCCAGAAAGATGAGAAGAGAGAGCCGGTGTTTTTGGCTGAGATCGAGAGAACTGACTTTGAGCGTCGACAGATGAGCTTTTTCGCCTCGCTCAGATCGAAGCGGTCGAGGATTTCATATATGAGGTTCCGCTCGCCGGCAGCCAACGGACCGATCGAGATCTGGGACCATTTTGAATTGCCCTGAAAAGTGCGCAGGCAACTCTCAGGAATACCTTCGGTCTCAAGACGATTCCAACCGTCGGATTCGCTCACCACATGTGATGACTCATCCAGACACAAGAAAAACAATGAAAAGAGATCGGGGGCCCTATAAGGGATGTGCGTTAGTTGACGTGGGGTGCTGACCATGTGATGTGGACCTCTATAGGCTGGGCGAGCATGAAGAAACTTCGCCAACGAAGCGGGAATTCGTTTGCCGATTTGGTTGTTTGTTTGACACGCGCAATACTTTGTGATACGTACCGTAACCCCACTTGAGATCTTAGTCAAGCCCGCTTCAGAAACCGAAAAAATCCCGAAATCAACGACTCTGCATGGGCTTTCGGACTTTTCTCCTAAGTGTTGCTGAAAACGGTCCAACGTAACAATTCTGTAATCTGCGTTTTTTTGCGTAATTACCCCACTGAAGTCGAGTGTAATTGACTGAAGTTTTTGCTTTGATATTTCCTTATTTCATAAAGAACCGCATGCTCAGAAGAACTCATGGGATCAGCGAAAGGAAAGATTGACACCGCTTGTGGTATTGCGGACGAAAACAACTGAATCGGGCCAAAAACGCATTCTTTCCATTTCACAACACATCCGTAACTGAAAAATGGCGAAAACGACCGCTGGATGCGGGGTTTGATTACCTCGATCTCATAAAGACAAACGAGCTGTCTTTAGCAAAGTTCGTGCTCCATCTTGAAGGAGGCAGCTCGCTCCAATTAGGAACAATCCGTCGATTCAACATAAAGTGGCTCTAGCAGCCCGCTGTTGCACAGAGACTAATTCTTCTCGAGGCGCTTCACTACCTCGTCCCGAATAAACGGAGCTCGCGACGAGCCATCAGTGCGACTGACGTCAGATAAGACAAGTCGATTGGGAACAAAAGAGCTGCCGATTTGTCCGCCCACTCCCAGCGTCATTGCCCATCTACCGACAGCGCGCGTGCGCGGGAAGAAGGACGCCACAGAGCCACCTACAATGGCAGCGTCAGAAAGAGTAGAAAGCCCGTATTTCCATGCGTCTCGTTCATTCGTGCTGGCCAGGAATGTGCTGGCATCATTAGTTAAGGAAGCGGCACCATACGCGCCAAGAGCGGCACCCATTGCCCGTGGTGAATGTCTTAAAAGCCGGTATCCACCATATCCTGCCGCACCCACTACTCCTGTACCAACAGTTGCCGCAACCGGGCTATTCGACCATAGATACATATAATTCTTAGCCAGAGGCGAGGGCTGGTGTTCATAGTTGAATCGGAATGTTGTCTTGTCGCTATTCATGGTAGAGGTTACATCCTCTATCGGAAGAAAGTATGCAGCGGACCGGTCACCGTTGAGTATGGTGCGTGCCATCCCGACGGTTCTTCCGCCGCCGTCGAGCAACGGTCCACCAGAACTGCCATGCCTGATATTTACTCGTCCTGCCAAAACATCCTGGGTCAAGTTGGTTTTAAAATCAACGAACTCCTCCGGGGTAGTTCTATGGTGAATCGCCTCTACTGCACTGAGAGTGGAATGCTGTCCGTTTTCCTGTATATAAACGCCGAGCAAACTAGTTCTCTCCTGGTAACTGCCAGGTGAGATATAAGTGGCACGAACTCCGTTCGGGTGCCCGAGCGCAAAAATTCTGTCATCCATGTGCAACTGCCTGGAATCGCCGACGGTCACAGGTCTCGCCTGCTGAGGCTGGAAGCCTTCGAGCCGCAGAAGGGCTACATCTTTAACATCATCTGCCGCGACAAGACGGGCGCGATAGGCCTTGCCCTCGGTGGTGACGAACAGCTCACGTCTTCTCAAAGCAACATGAGCGTTGGTAGCTACCAAACCATCGTTGCCGACAAAGAAGCCCGAGCCGGTAATTTGACCAGCCGTGCCACCAACAATGCTTTCACCATCTCCGAATACTTGCACGACGCTGCCGGACGCATCTTCATACAGCCTTCGCGTCAGTTCATCTGCCTGCGGTTGCGGCGCTCCAGGAGGGCTCAAATCTCTGTTCGGAACAAGAACGTTTATTTCAGGCATCCTTCATCTAAATCCATGCATCTCATAGACAAAAGATATAGTAAGTGAAGATATGTCCGTCTTAAATGGGAATCCTCCCATGGGTATCGACAAGCTTTCATCAGACGCTGAAAGAGAACGTCCCCTGGTCACTGATCCGAATCAAGCTCAGCAAGCATTTCTGATGCTCTGCGCACCCCCTGCGATGCAGCACAACCGTACCAATACCTGGCGGTGTCGAGATTAGCCTCGATTCCTCGTCCTTCACGATAGATGGTGGCAAGGTCGAACTGCGCCCTCGCAGAGCCATTGTTAGCCGCTGCTTCATACCAGGAGAAAGCAAGCTCGTCAGATTGTTGCACTCCGGAACCCTGCTCGTACATCATCGCTAGATTGAACTGGGCATCAGCGTCTCCCGCTCCGGCAGCTACA
>CAYTDR010000953.1:0-3459 GCA_964436185.1 uncultured Candidatus Obscuribacterales bacterium
AGGCGAAGAAGGGCCCGCGCTCTCTCAGGCAACTCAGAGCAACACAGGAGTGCAAGGCTCGCAGATACAGCAGGCCCGTCCTGGCTTTCCTGGATCTGCAACCATGGCTCGTCCCGGTTTCCCCGGCTCAGCAACAACAGCTCGACCAGGTTTCCCGGGCTCAGCCACCACAGTAAGACCTGGCTTCCCTGGCTCAGCGAGCGGAGTCCGTCCAGGCTTCCCAGCATCGGCAACTACGACTCGCCCCGGTATTTCCGGCACCCAAGCTCGCACAGGACGTTCAACCTTCAAAGGCTTTCAAGATTTTCGCAACGGTCCGTCACCAAGATCCAGCCTACACACCACTAACACTGGCTCCGCAGAGCAAAATCCTCAGTTTTTCCTCCCCTTCAGCCAAAGATCCACAACCTCCAACACGCCCCTTCTTCATGGCGCGGTGAGCGTTCAGAAGGGACCTTCTCCATTTCTGATGGACAGCGTGCACGAGGTGTCGACTGGCACGAAAGTGAACCTGGTGGTGCCAACTGGCGTATTCCTCAACTCTGAAGTCAGTCAGAAAGGCGATGAGGTTCAAATGCGCATCGCTACGGATGTCAAGGACGGTGGACGCGTAGTCCTTCCTGCCGGCTGGTATGTCCGCGGTCTCGTGACGCAGGTGGAGGCGCAGAAACGCGGTGGGCGCGATGGTTATGTCGAAGTCGTCTTTGATAAGTTGGTCAGTCCGACGGGAGAATACGAGCTTGATTTCAATGCCAAGTTCTCAACGAAAGAAAGCAAGTTAAAATCAGCCACCAAACTGGTCGCTAAAGACTCGTTATATGTAGGCGCAGGAGCCGCTGCAGGCGCGCTTATTTCAGTGCAAGCTACTGGTCTGGCTACAGCAATCGCCACCCACGGAATCTCTGTCGGTGGTGGCGCGGCGGTAGGCGCAAGCATAGGACTTTTTGCTGCCCTGAAACGCAAGGGACAAGTGCGAAACATCCTTCCTGGAGAATCGCTAAAGCTAGAGACTTGCGAGCCAATATCATTACCTGGGTTCGATCCGAAGATGCTGCTTTCCGCAGCACCAAAACCACACTTGAAGGGACTCGATCTAGTTGTCAATGACTTCCACTTCAGGAAGACACCTTGGGAAGACAAATCTGCGCGCTTGCTCGAGCTAGAGCTGGATGTAACCAACCGTACAAGCAAAACGTTCCACTTCTTTGATCTGCTGGTGGAATCAGATCAGCTTGAACGCTACTCTCCAACACCGTTTGGTGGTTTCGATGCGCTTAAAATGAGCGTTCCGCCAAAAGGAGAAGGCTCGGGCACCGTGACTTTCACAGTCGGATCATCGAAGAGAAAATACTTCCTTGTATTTCTTAGCAGAAGTTCAGGTGAAGAGCTCACGCGGGTTCCGATAAATTGATGAACGAATACTCACTCCTATTAAATAAAGTTGCGGTTTACCCCACTTTTCACTGGCTTTAATTACTAATTACCGTTAATATAGCAACGTCGTGATCCAGGTTTATCCAACGTATATTCCTTGTTCCGACCGATTGCTGGAGACAACTAAACTCTTTGCCACCTTCTTCACTCGGTTATAACGAATGAATGAAATTATGGCGCTTTTGGAAAGTTCACTCCTTTCCTCACATAGGCAGAGAAATCAGGCAGAAGGGGGAACGCATGAAGTCCCAATTGACTCAGATGTGGCAGACAATACATGGTCAATCTCGTCACCGGGTGGCGGAAGGACAATTGAGAAAGCTGCAGGGACAGACTGTTCAACTGGAGCGCACGGTAAAAGAAAAGGATAGAGAGATTGATCGACTGCGGCATCAGCTAGCCAATTGCGAAGCTCGTTTGCAGGAGCTCATGGGCACTGATGTACTGACCGGACTTCCCAACAGACACGTATTCAAAGAGCATCTGACTCACTCATTGAAGAGAGCGTTGCGGCTAGGATACTCGCTTTCATTGATGATTGTAGACATCGATCATTTGCGAGATATCAACCTGAAATATGGTCATGAAGTTGGAGATGAGGTCCTCGTCGAAGTCGGCAAGATCCTGAGAAGCTCGGTAAGAGAAATTGATATGCCCGCTCGTTGGGGTGGAGAGGAGCTCGTTGCTGTTCTCCATGAAACTGACGCAGAAGGAGCCGCCGTCGTTGCGGAGCGCGTCAGACGCAGAGTATCGATGCTGGAAGTGATCGATCCGAAATCAGGCATACCAATCAAACTGACAGCAACATTGGCTGTCGCCAACTATCCTTTGCATGGTGCAGGTCCACAGGAACTTCTGGAAGTGGCTTGCGAAGCGCTAGTTGCAGCAAAAGAAAAAGGCTGCAACAAAGTCCTTGTCGCAGAAAAGTAGAGTTCATACAAATAGACGATAGTGTTTATTTAGCGAAGAATGCGTTCGTAAGCGCTTTTCGATAGTTTTGTAATGGTTCGTCGCGCGCCAGCAGGATGGATGCGCCACCTCTTCTGGTGGCTCGATTCATAGTCCACACTGCAGAGATTGATCCGACCGAGCTGAAATATACCGGTATTAAATGTGGTGCCGGAAGCAAAGGCAAAACATGCTACCCGATGCTGAGCAAAGAGGTGTAAAACCTCATAGCAATATCCATCAGGATCGGCAGAAGTCAACAGGATGATAAATCGCCCGCAGACCCGACGGAGAGTGGATTTGCGGCGCCCCGGCAGGCGCGTATGCAAGTATGCTAATATGACCCACTGAATAATGTAGAACTGGACCCTTACCAGTTCTCGGTAAGCCGTTCATGAAACGGAGGAGCATCAATACAATGACAATTTCCCGTCGCGCGATTATGGGTGGAACACTGGCTGTCTTGACTAGCCTCGTCTTGCCGATTAGCAGCCTCGCTCAACAGCCTGGCGACTATGCCAAGTTCGATACCAATATGGGAACGTTCACCGTTCGGCTCTTCAAGAAAGAAGCCCCGAAAACGGTGGCAAATTTTGAAGGACTCGCTGAAGGCACGAAGGCATGGAAAGATCCCAAGACAGGCCAGACGGTCAAAAAGCCTTTCTATAACGGGCTCATCTTCCACCGGATAATCGATGGATTCATGATTCAAGGTGGCGACCCACTAGGAACTGGCACAGGTGGTCCTGGCTACGATTTCGAAGATGAGTTCAACCCAAAACTCAGACATACAAAAGCCGGCATTCTGTCGATGGCCAATTCCGGACCAAATACTAATGGCAGCCAGTTTTTCATCACCCTGGGACCGACTGAGCATCTAGACAACAAGCACTCCATCTTTGGCGAAGTCGTCAGTGGCATGGAAGTGGTCAAGAAAATCGGAAAAACTAAAACCGTTAGCGATAGACCAGTACAGGACGTCGTCATCAAGCAGCTCACAATCGAGCACAAGTAATCTGACTTAACGCTCTGAGCCATATGAATTTGAAGCCAGCTCGTCAATGCGAGCTGGCTTCT
>CAYTDR010000954.1:0-3455 GCA_964436185.1 uncultured Candidatus Obscuribacterales bacterium
AAGCTGGATCGTGACGTTTATGAGAACGCAGGCGTGGCCAAGTACATCAATGATTCATTTGTCTGCATGAAGGCGGATGCCGAGAAGGGTGATGGAAAGACCGTTGCTGACAAGTTCGGTGTACACGGTTTCCCCTGCACCTTGGTCCTGGATCCGAAAGGAAGAGAGAAAGGCAGAATCGACGGGTACATGGATGCTACCGCGTTTCCAAAGAAACTCTCTCAGATAATCAAAGGAAAGTAGACCGCGGCGAGCTACAACGCACGCTCAATCTACGCAACTCGGCCTTGATGTTATTGGCTGTCGATGACACTGGTATCACGGATGGTGGTAGTGCATCGGCAGCCTTTTCGTAGCAGATCAGGAACATCACTTCTGCCTGCTTCTTGAGTGCTGCTTTCTGCAGCTTCGCAGCGGCCTGAGCGACTGTCTCATCAGGTCGTTGAAAGCGTAAGGGGATCAGAGATCCCTGGTATTCGTAATTGAGAAATGCGTCGATACCTTTGTTCCGCTGCACTGGGACATAGTCTAAGCCATCGAGAACCTGCAACAACCGTTCGTCGGCTTGCTGGTAAGACGCCCTTCCGGTAGCAAGGAGATTGGACTCCGATTTCACGGAATTCCTCAAACGGTCCTCGGAAAGATTGACTGCATCAGCAGAGATGTCTATTCCCACGTACCTTCGTCCGAGCAATTTACTGGCCACTAGAGTGGTACCACTACCGCAAAATGGATCGAGCACCACATCATCAGGATCGGAGGCGAGCTGAATGATTCGCTCTAACAGCAGAATGGGCTTTTGCGTCGGATAGCCGGAACGCTCTTTCGCTTTTGGATTGAGATAAGGGATGTCCCAGACATCACTCAATGGTACTCCTCTTTTGGGTCCACTCGGCACGAACCGACCTTCTGCATCTGTCTCATAGACAGATTTCCCATCGTCATCTCGTTTTCTGCGTTGAAGAATCTGATCGACGTTAGTGGAAGGGGAGTAATCTTGCAATAAAGGGTTGAATTTGTAATCTGCTGATTTGCAGTAGAACAAAATAGTTTGGTGGGCGGGCAGAAGATTTCGTGCTGAGGAGGACCACCGCTTGTAGTACCAGATGATCTCGGCGAGGAAATTAACCGGGCCGAAGACCTTGTCGAGAGCGAATCTTGCTATGTGCGACGCGTTGCGATCGCAGTGAAAGAAGATAGTTCCTGTATCCTTCAGTGTTCGCTCAATCTCGATGAGGCGGTCTGCGATAAACGTCATGTACGAATCCGGTGACTGCCACGTGTCTCCGAACGAAAATTCAGTGGTTCGATCCTTCGTCTTCAATCGATGAGTCTGCTGAGTGAAAAATGGAGGATCAAGGTACGCGAGGTCGACGCTCTGGGAAGGAATCTTCCCCAAGACTTTCAGGCAATCTCCAAACAAGACTTTATTTTCGAATTCCATTAGCACACGCATTGCTGAAGGCAGTTATTTTAACCCAGCGGTGATTTTGGGTGAATTAATTCCAGTTCTATAACTCTGTCGAAAGGCTGCAAATGGTCGTTTAAACACTGTCGGTAAGATCCTTCAAGAACAGCGCAAAGACCAGGTCGCTGGGAGCGAGGTCTAATTTGATTAGTTCGGGTACTGAATACCATCCAAGATTGCTATGCTCAGTCAAAATAGGATCTCCGGTCACATCGACTGAGGCAAAGTTTATGAGCAAACCAGATGCGGTATCAGGAACGACGAGCAGCACGTCACCGACGCTGGTTACAGTGAGAAGCAGCTCTTCTTTCAGCTCTCGTGCGGCCGCTTCTTCGATCGATTCGCCTGGTTCGACCTTGCCGCCGGGAAATTCCCATAGGTTTCCGTGCCGTTTATTCGGTGCTCGTTGGCAGAGCAGATATCGCTCGCCGTCCAAGATAACTGCCGCGACAACATTTTTGCCGTCATCGTTTATTGTTACATCAAATGGCTCAGCTATTCTTTTGGTCCTTCTATCAGATTGTTCTGAGCTCCGCTAAATCAATCGGTACTCGCATGGCTGAATCCTTTCTCCGCCAGCAACGCCGCCAGATTGAGGAGTTGCATATCGCTGCCGCGCGGGCCGAGGAAAGACAAGCCTATAGAGACATTCGGCTTTACCTTGATCGGAACAGTCACTTCCGGCAACCCTGATACGACACTGAATATAGTGTGCTGCAGGTTCCTTCTGCGATTGGCTGCTAAATCTTCGATCGAGGAATCAACACCGGGAGGAAGTCCCCAGGTTGTGGGAAAACACAAAATGCCGTGTTTTGCGATCTCATCATCGATAAAGAGAGTGGATGTCTTCTTGAGCTCCCGTGCCAGTTGTTCGTCCTGTGCAGACATTGCTTTGCCTTCTTCCAGTCGGGCTTTGACCGTTGGCGACAGGTGAGGCTTTTCTGTCTCTATCCATTTACCGTATTCGTCCCAGGCTTCTCTCGTTCTAATTGTATTGAAAACTAGATTGAGAATGTCGGCTGCATGCGCGCTCAGCTCTGAGCTTGACTGGCTCTTAAACAATGACGCAATCTCTTTTGCTTTTCCCTTCAGCGAATCTCGAATTGACGGCTCTGAATTTTCGAACACGGAATCGAGAATGCAGATCGATCCGAGCGGATGTGAGCATCGCGGTCGATCTAACAAAACGCCACCGCATACTTCGAGCAGTTCCGCGTCGCCGGACATCCAACCCACGGTATCGAACGATGGTGCAAGTGGTCTAACTCCCTTTAGTGACACCAACTCGTGCGTGGGACGAAAGCCATAGAGCCCACAATAACTGGCTGGTACTCTGGTCGAGCCGACTGTATCAGTGCCCAGTGCGAAGTGGCAGAGTCCGGCTGCGACAGCCGACGCGCTTCCGCTAGAGGAGCCTCCCGGAATTCTGTCGGGCATCTGCGAATTCTCAGGTATTCCGTAGTGTATGTTGATGCCGTCCAAACTACAGGCAAGTTCATCTGTTTGCGATTTGCCGATCAATCTGGCGCCGTCAGCCAGCAAGGTTTCAATCACTTGTGCAGAATCGCGAACGGGGGTTTGTTTAGATGACCAGTCAGGACTTCCAGCTCCAGTGACGTGTCCGGCAATGTCGAAAAGATCCTTGGCGACAAAGGTTTTGCCTGCCAGCTTTCCTGAGTCCGCTCGTTGCACATCGAGCTTTTCGATGATGCCAAATCGTCGATTTTCGCACTTTACTTTCATATTATTCTTGGCTCTAGTGCACTCACAAGGTCAGCTCAGGCTATTTAAATAGATCTTTGGTTAGAGACTTTCTAGGCGCGTATTTCGTTGCTGCTCATGCGCTCCGCTAGAATAGTATACTCGCTTGGAATTGATAGATAACGCCGCAACGACGTATAGTGCAGGGCGCTATCTCTGCGAGGTTATGCCATCTTGCGAATACAGTTCCAAACTTGAGAGCAAACATAGGCGTATTCGACGATTG
>CAYTDR010000955.1:0-3454 GCA_964436185.1 uncultured Candidatus Obscuribacterales bacterium
AAAACGAAACCTGGACGAATCGCTAAAATGTGTAGAGCTGTTTTTCACATGCAGACCTCAGAGTTCAGCTTTGCCGTTGTAATTTGACAATTCGGTGCTCCGCCTGGAATCAGAACAACTGATCAATTTCTTGCGATGCGCAATTTGTACCCAGAGCAGGTACCTCCGCCGCTGAAACAATCAACAGAGCGATGAATAGATCTGGTCGTCCATTTTTCGTCCTCGATGGTGCGCCAACCGGAGGAACTATTTTAAGAGCCTCGGCGAACCTTTTCTCTCGAGCATTTGCAGCTCCAGCTGATCGATGCTACCTGAGATATGCCAGCGTTTGAATACGAATGCTGCTTACATGCTCAGATAACTCAATAAACAGTTCCGATCCGACTTTAGGTTGTTCAACACTTGCTCCAGGATTTGTTGATCTGTTCACCATGTCTACCCAACCTGAGTCAATTGTTTTACTATGAAATTGCAACACTATTGACCATCGAGGACTCAGAACATAAAACATGTTGTCGAACTCTTCCTCCACGGTAAACCTACTTACTAACGCGATTGCCACCAAAATCTCGATGCACAAACCACTCGCGACTCTGGTTCTACTGTCCCTGCTCTCTGGTAGTTCATCCGCATACTGCCAATCACCAAACACTCTTACACACAACGTAACTTCACTCAAAAAAGCTGGCACCATCAGACTCTCCGCGAAACCGGCGGAGTCGAATGAGAAAGCGCCCGGCAGCAGTTCCAAGGAAACCGAAGCGAAGCTCGACGAAGCACTCAAGCATATTCGAGACATCAAGTACGCGCCAGCCAAGAAACTGATTGACGAAGTAATGACAAAAGAGCCGAACAATCCCCGAGCACTCGCATTGAAAGCACGAAACCATCTCGACCTTTTCCAAACAGGCAAGGAGGCAGCAGCCGAAGCTGACAAGGCAATCAAGCTCGCGCCGAATGCCAGCGATGGATATACTGCGCGTGTACGAGTAACCCATATACGACTCTGCTATGGTGATTTACAGAATCTGAAGAAAGAAGACAAAGCAAAATATGAACAACAGATGTTTGCTGACGCAAAGAAAGCAATCAGTTTGAATCCCAAAGATCCTGATACCTACATAGAGCTAGCCCTGTATTACCAAAATCCGCTGAAGGATTTGAAGCGTTCGCTAGACTATTTGAACAAAGCAGTAGAAGCGGATCCGACCTCCAACACCGCATACTTTCAGCTTGCCCACCTCCACTTCAAAATGGACAACTATAGAGCTGCTATGGAAGACTTCAAGACTCTGGCGAAAGTCAATCCTGCAGAACGTGAGTGGTGCGAAGGACAAATCGAGCATTGCAAACAGTCTTTAGGAGCGCAGGAGAAACTAGAAAAAGCAGAGCGCGAGATACAGACTAAACAAACTGCAGATGCCTACTTTCAGAGAGCCGAAGCTCGAACTGACATCAACTCGAAAAACAGCGATGGCATCAAACAGGCGCAGGTGATTGAGGACTGCACTCGCGCGATCGCGCTGGATTCTAAAATGGCAAAGGCATATGCGCTGCGCGCCTACATGCAAAGTATCGGGCCCAATCAGCAAGACGCAAAGGCAGACCTCGACTATCAGAAGGCAGTTTCACTTGCGGGCACCAATCCTGCATTGTTGGCTGCCTATGCTTCGTTTCTCATCAATCAGCACAAGTATCCTCAGGCCATCGAGCTATATACGAAAGTGCTTGCAACAACGAAGCACGCCGATGTTTACTCGATGAGAGCAAAAGCATATTCATCAGCGAGACAATTTGACAAGGCGGTTGCTGATGCGACCGAAGCCATAAAGATGGACGCTAAATCTGGTTTCGCTTACTACCAGAGAGGGCTCGCATACATGGGGCTGAAGAAGTTTGAACTAGCAGACGCCGACAAAAAGATGGCTCAATCATTGGGTATGTCGACCAGTCCATGCAGCTTTTGCGGCGATCCCTGGGACAAGAAAAATTACGCAAATTAATGCGCCCATCGCATGCAATCTTTAGAAATGCAAATGGCGTCTTACCGCTGAGTTGACGCACTCCTGATTGGCAGCATCCGCCTTCTGAGGCGATCGAAGTTCTTCTCAAGGCACAAGAAGCGGCTTTCGGGAGCCACTAGTTCCGCCGACAACTACATTATCGGTCGGATTCGATTGTGTTTTGAGCTTTCACAGAAGGGCGTATCTAAGGCAATCTGCCTTATCCCTATCAGCGAAATCCGAGGCATGGTTCAATCTGGAAGCCCGTTGACGCCCGCATGATGAGCAGATCGGGCTCATCGATCAAGCAAGTTCGCTATGCCCCAATAAAATACTCTCTGGGGAAAACCCCGAACGCCACCTTCCTCAATTCCTGAAGATCGCCCAATTGTTGTTTGGACGACTGGTCACGAGCCACGAATTGGGCAGATAATGGGAATGACCCATTCGCAGGGCAGCCATTCGAATGTCCAACGAAAAAACCCAGGGATCCATTCGTTACCATCGCGTGCCAGGATGGATTGTCGCGTGGGTATTTGTATTGACGGTTGCTTGCGCCACTCTGACGCTGATCAAGCGCAGCCCTGTGATTAGCGATCCACTACTGGCAGAGATCTCAGCGAATCATCCAGTCATCTGGCGAATATTGACCGATCATAATCGTGTTGAACATCAACCGCTCCCGTTCCTCGGACGGCCAATCGGAGAATACGGTTATGAACGATATCTGATTAAGCCGAAGGATGAAGCGATCTCTTATGCAGGACCGAGAGTTCCTTATTACGTTCATCACTCGTTGGAACCCCAGCAAAAGCTCCCGTTCAGCTTCGACGAGCTCTTTCTTACTCTCACCATGCTTGGCAGTTTGGCATTGCTGCTCTCCAGAAGCAACAGTATTCAGCTAAAACCTGAAGGCATCACGTTTCCCGAGACCTTCTTCGCTGCCCTCAAACTTCGTCCAGTCCGAGCGTGGTCAGATATCGCTGCCATTTCACTAGTTGAGGCACCGAAACATGACTCGAGCGCGAAACCATCGCCGCTGCTGAGATTCCACTTCAAGTCTGGCGAGAAGATCGATCTCGATGTTTCTCGTTTTTCGTGCGAGGATTTGGAAACACTTCTAATTGCCATAGAGGACTGGGGCGACAAGTGCGCAGTCGCATCGGAGATTATCACGATGCGTCACAAGCTTGCAAAGTCAAGTCGCTCAGCCAATAAAACAGAGAACAAGTCATACACAGCCATGTGGGAAGACGATTTGAACTCACACTTCGCTGCCACCAATTTCGTCTCTCTCAAGAACGGACATGAGTTGCAGTCCGGTCGCTACCGGATCGCAATGCAACTCGGTGCCGGCGGTCTGGCAGCAGTCTACCTGGCGGAAGACGACTCAAAGCGCATGGTTGCTGTAAAAGAGTCAGTGATTCCGCCTCTTGCCGACGCGAAGCTAA
>CAYTDR010000956.1:0-3447 GCA_964436185.1 uncultured Candidatus Obscuribacterales bacterium
CTTCTTTGCTCCGGTCGTCGCTGACGACCCGGTAACTATGTTGACGATCATGAGCACGAACCCACCCAGGATGTCGGACTGGGCAGAGCCGATCGTCAAGTATTGAGGAAACCAGTGTGCCATAGCATACAGCTGCAGAGCCGGTATCAGAAACCAGAGCACGAAACGAAGAACGAATACGACACCCAGCGTAAGAATTCCTAGTGTGGCGAGAAGCACTTCTACAAGCCAAACAACCATGGCAAACAGGAGTCCGGCTACAACGCCCTGCGGCCAGAAGTCCCCGTGAAACTTGATATCAGGGAAGATGCCCGGCAAAACCGTTGCCAGAAGAAAGCCATTTAGAAGAACTCGGAGTAATATCCACATAGTCTCATTATCTACTTTTCCGTCCGTTCGTGGGGCATCTTCGGGAAGATTTCAATATGCACAGCTCAAACGGTCGACGTCTTTCGTCACGTCGCACCCAGCCTCAATTTTTGGAACCGGTGCGCGCGGTTGGGTTCGCTGATTCGTTCCTGCCACCATTCCTGATGCGCACTATCTCGCGCTCCCGTTTCTCGTTGTTCTTCATACCGACCCAAGTTTCCGCAAATGAACTGCCAAAGGCACTTTCAGCTCACTAAAATAGCTGATAATTGGTACGATGGATTCAGAAGGCTCAACCGGAGGATATTAAGCACCAAACATCAGGATGTGTCCGATATTTTTCCACCGGCGGTCGTAGCAAAACAAGCATCAGAATGCCCATTCGATGACTCTGAGACTTAAAGCTATCTCGACCAGGTTCCACCACTGGAGATGCATTCGCATAGCGACAGGTTACCGACCGACTTGATGTGCATAACTGAACGAGAGCGAAACCGAGTTGAACTCTCCTGTGTACCAAACCCAGAGCGCGGTTGAACCGAAAAGTCGAACCATGAAACCTGATTCTTTTGTCAGTCTCCGTTTAATATCAAACCTTCTTCGCAGCGCCGAGAAGTTCCTTGATCGCAAGAAAATACCGCGCGCGATCAATGTTGTTGCTTGTCTGGTTGTGCTCTTACTTATAGGTGTCCGCCCAGTTTGTGCTAAAGACTCAATCTATGGGCTCGAACTGAGTGATGCTGTAGACCGCGATCTTTTCAGCTTCTTTCGCTTCAAGCTCGTCGCTTTGTCAGTCACCAGCGACGGTTACACTCAGCTTGTTTTTAAACCACCGAAGTCGACTCCCTTTCGGTCTTTCGTAGATGTTCAATTGGTCCTTGATGAGGCGGGAAAAATTCGTCGTATGACGATGATTCTCTCTCGACGATTTATCACTGATGATCGCCTTGGGATGTTCGCCAGAGACGTGGCAAAGAGCTTCGTGCAAGCAGCTGTTCCGAACGAAGATTTTGAATCGGTCAAGTTCCTCGTCAACGAGATATTCTTCCGGCAAAAACTTACGGAAGTGAAAGTAAGAAGTGTTGTCTCTGAGTCGAGTCGAGGTGACAAAGAAGCCTCTGGGCCGACTACCGTTTATAAATTAGGCTCTGGCAAGCTCGTTCCGGGAGACATCATCATAATGGGGGATGCCAGCAAGCTTCCACCTTTGCCGCCAAACCCTTCTCAGATGTACCAGTGTTTTGCAGGAGACGTAGATTCAGCAGAAACACAACTGACGAGCACAGTTTTGCGCATGGTCAACAAAGAGAGTGATGGTCAGTCAGTGCTCGTACTATCTCTCAATCCTAAGGCAGACGATAAAGCCGTGGTCAACGAAGGTGTAGACTTCCGCAGCGTGCCTTTGCATGTTCCACGCTAGGACCCATTCGCACGCAAATCTAAGCGGATAATTGGCCTGCAATATCATTCCTCAGCGCCATTATTGGCGACGCAAAAGCATGGCATTCGCGATGTGTTCAAAGGCCTCGAGATTGCCTGGCAAGAGTGGCGGTGAAGGGGCGGCCGAAACGGTAAAAAGGATTGTAAACAAACCATCTCAATATCGCCACAGACTGGCTCATATCCATTGACAACGAGTCCCTATGGTTCATACTTATAGGACTGTCAAGCGTGTACAAAACTTGATTGTGGGTAGATTACCAAATAGCACTAATTACGGTGCCCATCAGTTCTAGAGCAACTGATGATCCAATGCAGATGATCGAGGAGTCTATTATTAATAGGCTTAGTAGGTTACCCTTATTCGATACAATCGCCGAAACATCGATTGTGTAGACGGGATAGCAAGACACTGGTCGGACATCGGATGATGATAATCGTGACGATGGAAAATTATCGGTCTTGCGGGGACGGTTCAAAAAAGTTCGATATGCCGGACGACAAGGCAAATTCAGGTCGCAAAAGCGGAAAAGTAGAATTTGCAAGTGTAACCAACGTCGTTAAGGGTAGAAGAATAGTAGTGTTTATGGGTCAGGGACAGGAGTAAAGATATGGACGTCGGTTTAGCAGTAAAAGGTATGGACGTCATGATGATGATCTGCATTGCATGCGTGATCATTATGCCAGTCATTATTATCAGGCTCGCCAAATCTATCAAGAAAGTTCAGGATATGAAGCGCGAAGCTGCTGGTGGTGGTGGTGAAAAGAAATTGGATGCCGACAAATAGATAAGCCACGGCCTCGCGGTTAATTTTCTTCTACTGGGTTATGGGTAGAAGGACTACTGAAGAGGAACGGCCAGTCTGAGGCGGCAATGGAACTGCGACAGGAGTAACGCAATGGACATCGGTTTAGCAGTAATTGGAATGGACGTCATGATGATGATAGTGATTGCATGCGTGATCATTATGCCAGTCATTATTATCAGGCTCGCCAAATCTATCAAGAAAGTTCAGGATATGAAGAAAGAAGCCGCCGGTACTGGTGGTGAAAAGAAAGCGGATGCCGGCGACTAAAAGCGCCGCCAGATAATCGACTCACGCAAGGCAACGATTTGTCGAATAGCGTGATGGATTGAATGGATCTTCGATGACGACGACGAAGTTCGTCGTTACTTCGATGCTATTCGAAACTGGCGTGATCAATCGCTCGTTCTTCTGACTTAGTGTTGATTAATCGCTTTTTGAAGTTTGGCATGTCTCTTCGGAGTCATGCCATTTTCTTTTGGAATAATGTTGCCTATTCGTGGTCATGTTTCTTTTGAGATACGATGGCACCAAATATAGTATCAACGGGTTTTGGCGATCATAAACGCGAATTTTGCTGCCATCGTATATGGTGCGACGGATCAATCCAGTTAATCAGCCTCGCGTATAGAAGTGGATATATACATCAAGTAGATCTGGGGTGCAGTGCGGATTTGGTTCGATGAAGCATCATTGTCTTTAAACTACATACTTCTAATCTCGAGACAGGTTCCGCAGGGACGCACCCTTTTATGTACTGCAGAAACGCGTCAAAATGCCGGAAAGCCGTGCTGCAACTTAGTTCTAGCGAACGAAAAGAAATATAACTCTT
>CAYTDR010000957.1:0-3444 GCA_964436185.1 uncultured Candidatus Obscuribacterales bacterium
CGGCACTGCATTCTCCATCACTTCAAAACTATTGGCGAAAGTCGTCAACGTGAACCCTCGGGGAACCAGAGGACTAAGTTGATTTGCCAGCTCCTTCGCCTGCACACCGCACCAATTCCAGCGCGAATAGCCTCCTGGACAGTCCATCTTCATCATAGACAATGACTTATCCACAATCAGCTCGACATCGTAGTCGGAAAGCAACGGAATGGCGGCCGAACCCTTCAACGGTACTGCACTCCTCACGGTGTCTGCCAGAGGAGTGCGTGGACGTCCGAATACGCCAACCTGTTCAGCATTGAGCAAGAAGCTCGACTTATCGGCGCCAGCTCTAAGGCTATCCGAAGATGCGCCCGCGCTTAGCTTATCGCTATTTGCTCCGCCCCGCAAATCCAACCGTGGCGGCGCCAGCGGTGGAGCCTCATTGGGGCGAGCTAGTCGGGTATTTGGCGCTGTTTTCGGCTCTCCATCAACGTGCGTTCTCTCGACCCTGAGCTGAAACGGCTCCTTAGAGCCGGCAGCATTTCCGCCGGATTCCTTTGCCGGCACATCATCTATATCTGCAGCCCAGATCTCGCAGCAACATAATAGACAGGCGATCGCCAGCCCAATGGCTGTTATTGACTTGGTCATGCTGATAGGAATTCGACTCAACTCAGTTTTATAGAACCTCCTCACGGATGTAGGTTAGCAGGCGCCAGGCCGCCGCGCAGTCCGGATGAGCGTGATTGCGCTCTTCCAATGCCACCCGGAAACCGACCGATAGGGCATTCCAGATTAATTCGGCTACAAACTGGTCTTCTCATAACTCCAACAAATAGTGCCGTGGGAGCCTCTTAAGTATGCCTACAATTACAAGACCGCATTTGAGCATCAAAGGTTCGATTTTAAAGATTAATTCGACCGTTCAGCTCTAAAATCCGCAGTCTCAACAGGGAAATTACCATTGGGAGCGTTCATAGTGGCGCCATACACTCAGGTCCAGGGTTTCTTTTCAAACTCCCTAATCGATGATAACCGAGATTCCATACCGAATGCAGTCATACAGTCTTGGTCCATCTGGTCTGCAGCAGTTTGGAATAATCATGCCGATTGACTTATTCAGGAGACTGGCGCAAAAAGTTGCAGCGGGCACCTACTGGAGGCGCCCGCCTGCTCGCTGAATCGATTGATCCACGTATTTTGTTTAGTGTTTTTTTGGATCGGGACTCGCAGAGCGAGTTCCTAAACGAAACATTTTGCTCCACACTAGAAGATCGAATCAAGTATTTTTCCAGCAAAACTCCTGTGTGGACTGTAGTAGTACGATCCACTGTACGGAGTATAAATCGGAGCTACCTGACTATATTGATTGTAGTAGTAGCCTGGCTGGTTGCGGCGAATCCATCGCTGCTGCGCCTTCCATGCTTTCCTATTTTGTTTATAGTCTTTTTTCTGCCAATCTCTATAATCATCATCTTCCCAGTCATGCGCCAAAACCGGCGTCATTTAACCGAGGATGCCAGCAAGCATTGCAACGGACATTACAGACGTAAACGTCCGCTTCACTACTTTATTCATCATATTCACCTCTGCTGGTGCGTCTCTTATGACGAGCTACGAGTAAGATTGTTTCGATTGTTTCCTTCGTTACTCATCTGAAAACTAGCATAGAACGCCATGCTTGATGCTTTGCAATTCATACCCAGCGGATTAGCCTTCAGGAGATTGGCGTTCCAAGAACTTCTCCACGAAATGAAAGTCTTTATTCAATATATAAGCCAACTGAATTTGGTTGTTCAGGCAGGCTTCCATACTCCCAGGCACCGTATATGGATTCCGCACCGCATGTAGTATTTCATGCAGTACCGAATACGGTTCAAAGCTTTTGAATCATGCTTGGATCAGTTATCGATTCTTCAAAAAGCATTGGCAATGTCTAGCAATGGCACGTGCCTAAGCCATTCCAGCTAATGGAAATAATCGAACTCCAGAAGTCAGATCCGTTCAACCCATCTTACAGCCCACTAAGCGCGTAAAACGTTTCCACGAACAGCGCGGATATCTGAAGACATACTGCATCACGCAACAAACTAATGAGTGTTAGTCTTTGTCGACCGGAAACCCTCGATCACGCATAAGAGCATCGGTATCCACGTCTCGTCCGCGGAAATTGCGGAACGCAACATCAGGAGGCACCGAGTTCCCCACACTGAATATGGTATCGCGAAAACGATCGCAAGTTGCCCGATCGTAGAAACTTCCCGCCTCCTGAAAGGCTTCTGAAGCATCCGCCGACATGGTGTCAGCCCATATGTATGAATAGTATCCAGCGGAATACGCGTCATCGGAGAAGATGTGACCAAAGGCAGTCGGCCGGTGGCGCATTACAATTTCCTTCGGACACCCAATCTCTTTCATGGTCTCTGCTTCAAACTCATCAGGATTGATAGTCTTATCTTTGGTGGCAGCCAAATGGATCTTCATATCATAAATAGCCGATGCAAGGAACTCGACAGTGCCAAATCCTTGATTGAATGTCTTCGCTTTGCGAATCTTAGCCACAAGCTCCGTTGGAATCGGTTCTCCCGTTTTGTAGTGCAACGCGTACTTGTTCAAGACTTCATCGGTCAGAAGCCAACGCTCATTAACCTGACTGGGAAATTCTACGAAATCACGTTTCACGTTGGTGCCAGCCAGCGACGGGTAAGTGACGTTGGAAAGTAAGCCATGGAGGGCATGGCCGAATTCATGAAACATCGTGTCGGCGTCGTCCCAGGATATAAGAACCGGTTCTCCAGGCTTGCCTTTGACGAAGTTCGAGTTGTTGGAGACAACGGGCGTGACGACGTCTTTGAATTTTTCCTGCGTTCTGTACTCATTCATCCACGCACCAGAGTTCTTCCCTTCGCGCGCATACGGATCGAAGTACCAGAGGCCGATTCGTTTTCCATCTCGACGAACCTCATACACGGTCATATCAGGATGTGCCACTGGAAGTCCCTTCACCTCGACCATGTCGAGACCATAAACTTGTTTGGCGGCAAAGAACATACCCTCTCGAATCTTATCGAGTTGCAAATACTGCTTCACTTCGTTCTGGTCGATGTCGTATTTATCCTTACGAACCTTTTCCGCATAGAAGCGATAATCCCACGGCTCAATAGTTAAGTCTGCTTTCTCTACATCAGCAATCGCCTGCATGTCTGCTACTTCCTCATGAGCACGCGCGACTGCCGCTTTCCACACCTTCATCATCAGCTTCATGGCGGCATCAGGCGTTTTTGCCATGTTGTCGTCCAAAATCCAGTGTGCATGTGTAGGAAAACCGAGGATGTTCGCACGCTCGGATCTCAACTTGAGAATCTCGCTAATAGTCGACTTGTTGTCGTGTGCATCGTTGTTATCACCGCGATGTGTCCACATCCGCCAACCCTTTTCGCGCAAATCGCGACGGTCGGAGAA